>CANQQN010000036.1 GCA_947625995.1 uncultured Lachnospiraceae bacterium | reverse complement strand
AAAGATGGATGTGGGGCCGTCCGCGCCGCCGATGATAGAGATCGCGGCTGCTGCCTGATCGTTAAAGCCCAGAAAGATCGCGCCAAAATATGCGGCGAAAATACCGAACTGGGCAGCCGCGCCCAAAAGAAAGCTCTTGGGATTGGCGATTAGCGGTCCGAAATCCGTCATGGCGCCTACGCCCATAAAGATCAGGGAGGGCAGGATCGACCACTCGTCCAGCAGATAAAAATAATGCAGCAATCCGCCGACACCGTTTTCAGCGTCTTCAGGCTTCACCATGATGTCGGGGAAGATATTTACCAGTAATATACCGAAAGAAATCGGCACCAGAAGCAGGGGTTCATACTCCTTGACAATGGCTAGGTAGAGAAACACACACGCTACCAGAATCATCAGATAATTGCCCCATGTTAAATTGAAAAATGCGGTCTGATGTACCAGATTTCCTAACGTATCCAGTATGTAATCCATGAATAGACCTCCTATGCAGACATTTTAAACAGGGCTTAATTCAAAGTAGCAAGTGTTGCGCCTACTACGACCATATCGCCTACGGCAACGTCAATGCTTGCAACTGTTCCATCCTCGGGAGCCACTACCGGGATCTCCATCTTCATCGCTTCCACGATCACAACGGGATCGCCCTTTTTCACACTCTGGCCAACGGCTGCCTCGATCTTCACGATCTTGCCCTGCGTAGCTGCCTCCACCTTGATGCTTCCTGCGCCGCCTGCTGCAGGCGCGGGTGCGGGTGCCGCCGCAGGTGCAGGGGCCGCCTTCGGCGCCGGTGCGGGCGCTGCTGCAGGTGCGCTGCCTGCGCCTTTTTCTTCAACGGTCACGTCATAAACAGTTCCATTTACTGTAATTGTATAATTTTTCATTTTTTCCTCCATTCCGCCCATTGGGCTTACGATATTTGATTTACCATTTTCTTTTTTTAATGGAACGTACGACGAAACCATCTGTGGTCGTTGTTCCCATTGCGGCTGCAACCGCCGCGCTGATTACCGCGATCAGTTCTGTGTCATCTTCAGGCTGAATCCGTGACGGTGCCGGATTGACAGGCGACGGCGCCGCGGGTATCTCCTTTTGCTTATCTTTTTCAAGCTCCAGCGCCTTCTGCTTCGCATATCCGGAACCGGGAAGGTATTTAAACAGAGATATGAGAAAACAGATCAAAATCAATACGAGAAATACGATTCCCATACCCATGAGGGTGTTCATCCCTGCTTTTGCCATCAAAGATCCCATACTGGCGGCCTCTTTGAGTTCATAATTGAATCTGACGATCTGGAAATTCTCGTCCACAACTACGATCTGCTGGTAAGTGCCGCTTTCACAGATCAGATCCAGAGACATGGAAAGCGCCGCGTTGGAATCCGATTCCTCTACGGTTTCCATCACAAAATCTCCGTACTCGGCGTTTGTGATGGAGCTTTTTACTTCCTTCAGCCCCTGATAACTCTCCGCCAGCGCCGGCGTATCGCTGTTCTCATATGAAGTAATCACATTGTCAAGCTCTTCGTCCGTTGCAGCGATACACTGCTCATAAAACTGCTGGGAGGATTCCTTCATCTCGTCGGCCGAAAATCCAAGATACTCCTCCACCACCTCCGCATAAGCGGGTACGCACATGGACACGGTAAGTACAAAGGCAAGAAGCATAATTTTGATTTTATTTTTCATTGCATTCACCTCATCAAATCGAACCATGCTTTTTTGCCGGACGATCCTCTCTCTTTGTATACAGCATCTCAAATGCGCCGATCACATATTTTCTTGTGTCCGCCGGAGCGATCACAGTGTCTACATAACCTCTTCTTGCGGCGCTTTCTACGCCTGACTGCAGTTTTTCATACTGTGCAGCCTTTTCTTTGATCAGGGAAGCTTTGTCGTTGCTTTTTTCAATATCCTCCGCATAGATGATCTTGACGGCAAGGGACGCGTCCATCATGGCGATCTTCGCGTTCTCCCACCCGTAGACCATGTCAGCGCCAAGAGATTTTGAATTCATGGTAAGATACGCGCTGCCCAATGCCTCTCCGACGATCACGTTTACCTTGGGGACAGAAGCGTTGACAAATGCGTAGGTAAGCCCTGCCACAGCTTTGGCAAGCTTCTTTTCCGCGCATTTGGTAGCGGCAAAGCCCTTTATATTTGTAAGCGTCAGCACAGGAATCCCAAATGCGTCGCAGAAATTCACGAAATCAGCGGCTTTTTCACAGGCGGCAGGCGTCAGCACAGGATCCAGCGTCTCTGTTACATTGCCTTCCTCATCCCTTACGGAAGAACGGTTTGCCACCGCGCCTACCGTAAGCCCGTTCAACTTCAGAAAACCGGTAACCATGCTCTTGGCATAAGCAGCCTTTGTCTCAAAGAACCGGTAATCGTCCGCGATCATGGTCAGTGCGGAGCGTGTGTCCTCCGCCATGCCTTCGATACCCTCGCAAGCGCGGTTCAGATCGTCGGTACACGCATCAGAGGCCACATCTTCATTATTACCCGGAAGAAGGGAGATCAATTCACGGACTTTGGAAATTACCGTTGCCTCGTCTCCTGTCACATCTACATTTCCGCTTTCCTGAGACTGGAATTCTACGGCCGAAGTATCGCATTTTGATCTCAGATTGCCTTCCAGCGCGTCGGGGCTGTTGACAAACAGCTTTCCGGTATCGGCCATAAAGGTAAAATCTGACATGGCTGAAGCAACCGCCATCCCGCCGCCGCAGGCGCCAAAGATCACGTCGATCTGCGGGATCACGCCGGAAGCAAGCGCCTTCTTGGTGTAGATCCGTCCAAAACCGTCCAAAGCATCGGTTGCCTCCTGCAGGCGCATTCCCGCGCAATCCACAAGGCCGATGACGGGCGCGCCCATCTTCATCGCCATATCATACAGTCCGGCGATCTTACGCGCGTGCATTTCCCCTATGGTACCGTTCAGAACGGAAGCATCCTGACTGTACACATATACAAGAGCGCCGTCGATCAAACCGTAACCGGTAATGACCCCATCGGACGGAGCAGGGTCATCCTGTAAGTTGAAATCTGTGTTTCTGGCGGTCACCGCGGCACCGATCTCAACAAAGCTGTTCTCATCAAGCAGATTTTTTATCCTTTTGCTTGCTGAGCTGTTCGTTGTACTACTCATAATTGTTCCTCCGTAAAGATTTATTTTGAAATTCAAATTTCTCCGAGTTTAGTATATCCTTTTTTTACAAAAATGGCAACAGTTTTTTTGCATACTTCCCCTGATCTGACGCACAATAAAATTGAAACCAAGACATTTGCAAAATACCGCAAAAAAGAAAGGCGTCACAATGAAAGAAGCAAAGAAAAAACAAACGGCCTCATACACAGACCCGATGGGACTTGACAAAGATTTTGATTACCTGACAAATGCCTGCTCCGCCTGCGACTGCACCGGACTGATCCCGGCCAATCCCATGGAGGATGGTGCCCTTGATTCTTATCAGGATGTTTACGCGTACCAGCCGCCCAAGATCGTCAGCACAGCAGAAACGAAAGAACAAGACAGGCAATGAAAACGGAAGCCGGCGCACTGATTAAGTGTCCGGCTCCCTGCGTTCTGTATTCATTTCAAAATAAAGGTGCAGAACACGTCTCATGCTCCACAGCCCGGTCTTTTTGTCCACTGCGGCTCTGGTCACCACAGGCACTTCCTTTACCGTTTCACCGTTCAACAGATAACGGACATAACCAACCACTGTGTTTTTTTCCACAGGCGCTTTCAGCTTCTTCTGAACATCACTTTCCACCGTAACCGTTTCATTCTTTTCAAGGAGCAGCCGTACCGACTCTCCTTCTTCTCCGTAGTCAGCCTCCGCCATTACATAGGCCTGTTCCCCGTCCTCCTCCGCGGCCGGAATTCCCTCCGCCACAGGTATTTTATCAAACGTGCGCGGCTCATAGACCTCTCTGTATTCGTAATGATCCAGCCCATAATTCATTAACAGCTTCGTGTCCGACCATTTATAGGTTTTATGGTTGGGCCAGCCGCAGGCAAGCAGCGCCACAACAAAGGTTTTTCCATCTCTCTGTAGAGCGCCTACATAACAGTATCCTGCTTTTGCGGTAAAGCCGGTCTTGCCGGACAGCGCCCCGTCCATCATCGTCAAGAACGCATTGTGATTGCTGCAGGAAAAGCTTCTGGTTCCCTTCACATTTGTAAAGGAATGCGTCGGCGTACGGGTGATCTCCAAAAATTGCTCTTTGGCAGGGGAATCCATGATACAATACCGCATGATCCTTGCCAGATCCGCCGCGGTGGTATGGTGCTGGTGGCTCATGCCGCTTTTATCGGTGATAGACGCATCCAGTCCGTTGGGCGTAATAAAATATGTATGATAACAGCCGATATCTCTGGCCTTCTGGTTCATCATGGAAGCGAACGCCTCCACGGACCCCGCCACATGCTCCGCAATAGCCACTGCGCTGTCATTGTGGGATTCCAGCATCAGGGAATACAGCAGATCCGAAAGGATAAACTGCTCATTCTCCACCATGCCAAGACGTACCTTGGGCATGGAGGACGCCTTTGCGCTGACGGTCACCACGTCCTTCTGGTGCGCAAGCTCCAGCGCAAGAATGCAGGTCATGATCTTTGTGGTACTGGCCATGGGAAGCTCTATCCCGCTGTCCTTCTCATAGAGAATACGCCCGCTGACGCCGTCCATCAAAACCGCAGACTTTGCATACAGTTTTAACTGTTCCTTCGTTTCCTCGCACCGGCAGTACAAAACACGTCCAAAAAAGCCGGCATTGTCAACAATACCGGCTGCAGTCATGATCATTGTAAAAAATAACAGACAAAGGAACTTTCCGGACCTCATGAAAACTCCTTAAAAAGCACTTTATCTAACTATATGTGGAAAAATGGGTTTTATACCTCCACCTTCAGCTTCATTTCCTCCTCTGCCTCGGATTTGAACTCTTCCAGCTTGTCCGGAGACAAAATCGGCAGCTCGTCAACAGACTGTACCCCAAAGCACCGCAAAAACTCTTCTGTGGTGCCGAACAAAACAGGCTTTCCGGGCGCGTCCAGCCTGCCAAGCTCCGTAATGAGATTATATTCCATCAGCTTATTGACCGCGTGATCGCTCTTTACCCCACGGATCTGCTCGATCTCTATACGGGTCACCGGCTGTTTGTAGGCAATGATCGCCAGCGTCTCCAAAAGGACTTCCGTCAGCACATGCTTCTTCGGCTGGGTCGCCACGCGGATCACTGATTCATAAAATTCCGGCTTTGTGCAAAGCTGTACGCTGTCTTCCAGTTCAATGATCTTAATGCCGCGGTTTTCCTGCTCATATCGCTCCGCCATCCGGGCAATGATCCCTTTTGTATGTTCTTGGCTGAGCCCAAGCACTGCCGCGATCTTTTCTACCGGCACCGAATCACCCATGGTAAAAAGAATGGCTTCAATAGCCCCTTCGTAATTTTGATTATTCACTGTCATACACACTTTCTTCCGCGATCTCTGAGGTAATGATAATATCGTCAAACAATTTATCCTGCTGAATATGGATCTGGCCGTCCTTCATCAATTCCAAAATAGATAAAAAGGTCACGATCAGTTCCGTTTTACTGTGCTGTTTTTTCAAAAGGTTCCGAAAAGAAAACTGCCGGTTCCTCTTTGCATATTTTTGCACATAAACCATCTTTTCGTCAAGACTGATCTCCTCTTTTTCAATGGTGCCGAATTTACTGCGGATGGGATCGATCTTGTCCGCCTGTCTTCTCTGCATGGACCGAAAGATCTCATAGAGCTTCTTTAAGTCGACATCCTTTGTCAGTTCTTCCAAATCCACCGGCTCCTTATAGTTTTTCACCTCATCAGGCAGCGTGGGCGGCTTGAAGAGGCTTTTCCCCGCGTAGATCTGCCTGTCCTTTAATTCATAGGACATATATTTGTACATCTTGTATTCCAACAGTTGCTGGACAAGCTCCGCTCTGGGGTCTTCCTCCTCGCCCTCTTCATTGACCTCCGGAGGAAGCAGCATCCGCGCCTTAATGTCGATGAGGGTAGCCGCCATCACCAGAAATTCGCTGACTACATTCAGATCCTGCTTTTGCATCTGCCGTATGTATTCCATATACTGATCGGTGATCTCCACAATGGGAATATCGTAAATATCTATTTTGTTCTTTTCGATCAGGTGAAGCAGCAGGTCCAGAGGACCCTCAAACACCTGAAGCTTTACGGGTATCGCCATAATCGTACCTCTGTTGTTGATATACAGTCGCCGGCGCCTTGCTTTTGCCGGTACCGGCGCAGGATGTTTCTGTGTCTGATCTTTTATCTTTCCCGGCATTTATCAAAGCACAGGACCACAAGCTCCGGCCGGTTAAACAGCCGTACCGGTATGGTGTGGGCACCCAGCCCTCTGGATACCAGCATCTTGCGTCCCTTCTTTTCATATATGCCGCCGCTGTAGGGAGGAAACAGGCCAAGCTTCGGAGAGACCAAACCCCTTCCGAAGACACGGACCACTCCGCCGTGCACATGGCCGGACAGGGTAAGGTTTGCACCCCACTTTGTGTACGCGTCAAAATACTCTGGGTTGTGGGCAAGCAAAATGCGGTAAACGCCTTCTCGCGGCTTTGGCAGTGTTTCTTCCAGATAAGACTGTTCCATAGGGGTCTTTTTAAACCGTTTATAATACCGGCGGTCTATTTCAAGGCCGTACACATCCGCCTCCACATTGCCGAGACGAATCGTGCGACGTTCATTGTGGAGCATGGACACCCCACAGCCTTTGAGACGTTGGTCATAGTCATGGTAAGCGTCTTTGTACCGTTCGGGATAGATCCGCATCCGGTATTCATGATTGCCGATCCCGTAGTATATAGGATACTTTTTGGAAAGCGCCTCAACAAGATCCGCCGCAGGCGCCACGCTTTTCCCGGGCACCGCTACCGGCATATCTCCCGCAATAAAAATACAGGACGGATCACATTTTTCAATAGCCGCAAGCAGCTTTTCGTTGCCTTCGCCATATACATGATTGTGCAGATCCGCAAGCACTACCGCTCTCACCGGCCCGTCGTTGCCATGGAAGGAAGGATCCTCTATCGTATATTCCGTCACTTCAAAATGTTCTTTTTCCCAAAGCATCCTGATAAACAGCGCTGCGCACAGCAGGAACAGGAAAACCACGATTCCTATCATCTTCCACTCCGTTCTGCAGATGCAGCCGGGCGTCAGGCTGCAATCCATTCTGTCGAAAGTGTCCCTTACCTGAAAATCCCGGTTACAGACGCTTTCATCCGGGTCATCGCAAAATCCAAGGTTTATTATGCGTGTTTTACGCTAAATATTCAAGCATAATTTTAAAGTTTTAAAGAAACAATCGGAAAAACCCGCTTTTTCTACCTCTTCATCGAACAGAATATCCACGCTGCCGATCTCCTGCCCGTTCAGTTTGTATACTGCCCTTCCGGCCTTTGCGTTTTTCTTCACCGGCGCGGTTACAGAGTCCGGAAGCTCGATGGTCTTCTCCACCCCGTCCAGACTTGTGCCGTCAAGGCTCATATAATGAAAATCCGACTTGTATTTCACCGGGATTTTTTCTTTTACACCCATTTCCACGGAAACCGTTCCCAAATCATCTTCATTTTTGTCTTCATACACTTTTGCCACGCCAAAGCCATAGTTTAACAGCTTTGTGGCGTCCGCAAACCGTACCTTATAATCAGGCGCTGCGAGGATCACGGCGATCAGTTCTACTCCGTCTTTTTCCGCTGTAGCGGAAACGCAGTATTTCGCCAGACTTGTGCTTCCGGTCTTTAAACCGGTGGCATATTCATACTGCCGAATCAGTTTGTTAGTGTTGGTGAGCCCGAACTCACTGGTTCCTTTCGCGGTGGTATGGGTGATATTTTCCATCCAGATAGTGGAATACTCATGGATCTTCGGATATTTTGTGATCAGTTCCCTTGACATCAGGGCAATATCCCTTGCGGTGGTCATATGCCCGTCTGTATCCAGTCCGTTGCAGTTTTCAAAGTGGGTGTTTGTCATACCAAGACCCTGCGCCCGCGCGTTCATCCGGTTCACAAACTCCGACTCCGCGCCGCAGATATATTCCGCCATGGCCACGCAGGCATCATTTGCCGAGGCCACGGCAATGCACTTGATCATGGTGTCCACCGTCTGGGTCTCCCCCGGTTCCAGAAACACCTGAGAGCCACCCATGCTGGCCGCGTACTCGGAGGTAGTCACCGTATCCTCCAGATGGATCTTTCCCTCTGCCAGCGCGTCAAAGATCAAAAGCAGCGTCATGATCTTAGTGACGCTGGCCGGATGGTACTTTGTGTCTGCATCTTTCTCCCAGATCACCGTGCCGGTGGATGCCTCCATCAAAATTGCCGCCGGCGCCGCGATTTCCTCCGCCAGTTCCGCCGCATCTGCCTGCGCCGGACAAACGGCAAAAAGCAGGAACCCCATCACAAATGACAACATGGCCGAAATAACCCTTTTCATATACAGCCCCCAATTACCTGTTCTATAACAATGTAGTATGTTTGGGGACCGAATATGACAGTTACTTCGGCCAGTTTCATTTTCCTGTTATTCGCTGATCTCACGCAGACGGATCGAACAACATATTTGATCTGCTGTTTCTATGCTACTTTTGAATAATCAATAACGGCAATCTCCTGCATCATTGTTTTCGCCGTTTCCATGATTTCCTCTAATTGCTTCACAACGTCTGCTGTATAGATAATTTCATTACATTCCGTACATTTGTAGCATGGCACATTACGAACGATCACAACACATTCGCCAAATTCGGAAACGCTTGTTGTAACTCCTTTTTTCACAGTTGCGCCGCATTCCATACATTTCATATTATTATAATCTCCTTTTTGTTCTGTAGTCAGATTCCCATTGTTCCCTGTCCGGATAATATGCCGTAATCAAATAAATGTATTCATGATCTGTACTTAAAACTACATGCATACAATTATTATTTACATCATTTCCCAAAAGCAAACAGCTTGGAAAAGGCTGATCGTCCTCGTACTGCTTTATTATTTCCCCTGATTCTATGCAATTCATCACATCATCAATTTTTATATTGCGCTCAGAAAGCCGAATTCTTGCGTGTTCAGTTAAAGCAATTTTATCCGGACGGTTCAACGCTTGTATTGTATGAATATCTATCATTCTGTGATCATTCCTCATCGTTGCATTTACCTAAATAAATTATACCATTTCTGTTTTTCTTTGCAAGCATTTTATGTTATTCAACATATTGTAATGCGATGTTTAATAATGATGGGCAGGATTTTTCTTTCTCATATACATGATACGAATAAATCCTGCCCAAAAGCAAAACCTGCTATTCTGATTTAGTAGGTTTACAGCCGATCCTATGCCTTCATTACAGGGAATCTGTCAATCAGTTTCACTGTTATTTTAAGCACCAACAATGCATCGGTCGCTTCCAGTTTGCCATTATCATCCAGATCTGCCGCCTCAATCTGTACTTCTGAAGGTACTCGAATGTTTACAATAAATTTGAGAATTTCCCGCGCATCGGACGCATCAACTATACCATTTTTGTCAATATCCCCATAAACAATCGGCTGTTCTGAAGTTTATCAAATCCAAAAATCAATAACATTCAAAGCCATAAAAACAGGGCATACCGGATATTGCTATCTGATATGCCCTAAAAACATATTATCTATAAGAATCTTTTACTAGTACGAAATTCGTTTATTTCAACCTTTCATAATGTGTCCACATGCGAACGATCTTTACGGTTCCTTCATAGTTTTCTTCATTGATCAACACCGGATCCCCATACACCTGATAGACAAGTCTGTGCTGAATATTAATCCTTCTGGAATAAAATCCCTGCAGATTTCCCACAAGACCTTCATACGCAGGCGGCATCTGAAAAGGATCGCGTCGTAAAATTTCTATCAATTCCCTAGCCTTTTTGTCCAGCCCTGCGGCTTTCAGATTCTTAATATCTTTCGCAGCCTGTTTTTCATACACGATCCGATACAATTACCACTCCACCTCATCTTCCGACAGACATTCCGCTACAGGCGTATTGCCGCCCTGAATGATAGATTCAGCCATACCCGGGACGGACATCAGATACAAGGTCTCTTCTATCGCATTCCAGTCAGATTCGCTGATCAGAACCGCGTTTTTTCCTTTTGTATTTGTGATCGTAATAGGTTCACAGTTTGCATTCACATCAGAAAGTAACTGATAGATATTTTCCCTTGCTTTTGTGGCACTAATCGATGTCATAGGCTCAACTCCTTTCGTGCTTATTATAACGTACGTTTTTGCGTACGTCAACGTGTTTTATATGATGCACAGAAAAAATTTTCTGATCCCTGTTCCTGACCTCACTCCTTATCCTTAAAGAAAGTGTGTCCTTTCTTGCGATCATCTCCGTTTCATCGTCCGGCAATTCGTCAGATTGATCTTGGCGATCAGATAAACAAGACGCGCAGCAGATGCTTTCAGTTCCTGCAGCGCTCTGCCAGCTTCATATACTGTCCCCATTCTCAGTCGCTCTCGGTCAGATCCTGCTCCTGCATCTTCTGAATATCCGGGAACGCGGAAAGCATGGGTTTTACATTGTTTCCTTTGATCCTGCGGTCCACGTAATTCTTTGTGATCTTGTATACCACCGGCGAAAGGGTCAGCACACCGATCAGGTTGGGGATCGCCATCAGACCGTTAAAAGTATCTGACAAGCTCCATGCAAGATCCAGCTTCATCACGGCCGCAACCACAATGATCGCAATAAAGATCACACGATATACTACGATGGCCTTTGTCCCAAACAGATACTCGAAAGCCTTGGAACCATAGTGGCTCCAGCCAAGCACCGTGGAGAAGGCAAATAACAGGATGGCGATAGCGATAAACATAGGCCCCACGGCGCCGAACACTGTAGAAAATGCCTCACCCACCAGCGCGGAATCCGGCGAACTGCTGACCACAGCGCCTGTATTCAGGTCAACCAGACCGGAAGTCAGCACGGCAAGAGCAGTCAGCGTACACACTACCATCGTGTCGGCAAACACCTCAAAGATGCCCCACATACCCTGACGGACAGGCTCCTTTACATTGGAACTGGAATGTACCATTACGGAAGAACCGAGGCCCGCCTCGTTGGAGAAAACGCCTCGTTTCATTCCCCAAGTAAGAGCAAGCTTAATGCCGGATCCAACCAGACCGCCGCCTACCGCTTTCAAGTGAAACGCGCCTTTAAAGATACAAGCAAAAGCAGGGCCGACATGCTCAAAATTAATGATACAGATTGACAGCGCGCCCAGTATGTATGCGATGGCCATGAAAGGCACCAGTTTCTCCGTCACAGACGCGATCCGTTTGATGCCGCCAAGGATTACCAGCGCCGCAAGCAGCATCAGTACGATACCCACCGCAAGCTGCGGCACATGGAATGCTGTGTTCATATTGATGGCAATGGAATTGATCTGGCTCATATTGCCGATACCAAAGGAAGCCAGCAGACAAAAGCAGGAAAACAATACCGCCAGAACTGCGCCTACCTGCTTCATGTTCTTTTTGGAGCCGAGACCGTCACGAAGGTAGTACATGGCGCCGCCGCTCCACTCGCCTTTTTCATTCTTTCTCCTGTAAAAAATACCCAGCACATTCTCGGAATAGTTGGTCATCATTCCGAAAAATGCCACGATCCACATCCAGAAGATCGCGCCGGGCCCGCCGGAGATCAGAGCTGTAGCTACACCGACGATATTACCGGTTCCAATGGTAGCCGCAAGGGCGGTACAGAGCGACTGGAACTGAGATATGGATTTGTCTTCCTTACCCGTATGCTGCACGATGTGTTTGTCTGTGAAAATGCTTCCCAGCGTGTTTTTAAACCAGTGCCCGATGTGAGAAAGCTGGAATACCTTGGTAAGACAGGTCATCAAGATACCTGTGCCAACCAGCAGCACCAACATGGGGATACCCCAGACAAAACTGTTCACTGCATTGTTGACGGTTTCAATCAGTTTGATCATAACTCCACCTCTTTTTATTTGTATAAATATACGAAAAAAGACGGGTGCTATATTACTATCCACCCGCCATTTTACTTTAGTAAAATATCATGGTTATGCAAGAAAGTCAAGGTTTTTCATGTATTAATTGTTTAATATTGCATAAAAATACAAAAAACCGGAAAAATAACCCCTTTCGTCCGGATCACTGCCGGCGTTCCTCCTGATTGCCCAGATAACGGATCAAATTTCTGTTCTTTGTCAGGAACACCATCATCAAGATTCCCCACAAAATACTGAATACTCCAAAAATGACCGTCGCGGCTCTGATCAACGGAACAGCTTGCGGCGCGGGCATGAGGATAGAATGAATCAATTCATCCATTCCGCCGATCTCCCACCCGTGATCCGTCATTTGATTCTGCCATGAAAAACAAAGAAAACCTGAAAGTATGTTATGAAACGCAAGAAGTATGTAAAAGCTTTTGGCGATCTTGCTGCCCTTGAAGATAAAGAACGCCAGCACCAGTTGCAGAAAAAAACCAGTAAACCGCATACTTAAGATTCCGGTCACAAGAGATACCGCAAGATTCACCATTACGACCACTGTCAGAAACCGGCGGCCTTTTTCACATAAAATACTGCGTTGCTGCGCCTCTTCCTTTTTCCATTGGTTAATGGATTCCCTTTCCATTTCCCCACATCCTTTTTCATTTGCTGAAATGATTATAACAAATGAAAAAA
>CANQQN010000035.1 GCA_947625995.1 uncultured Lachnospiraceae bacterium | reverse complement strand
CCATGCCTGCATGAGCTTGTGAAGCTGTCGGAGCAGCCGTTCCTTGTTAAAAAGAAGGTATAGGGAAAAGACAAAACCGATAAAGATGTTGGTAATGATCCCTACAGTGGAGCTTACCACCGCAAATACAGAATTGATCACGCCGCCTGCGCCGACCGTTACCACGGAGAACAGCTTTTCCAGAATGGACGGCCAGTCAATATTCAGGTTTTTAATGGTTTTTTGCAGGGAAGGGATCTTGTCGGAGTGATCCAACAGCCATTTCTGCGCTATTTTTGCAAATACGGGGATTTCTTTCCCGATCAGCTGGAAGCTGGAAACCAGCTCCGGCAGTACGATATTTATGATCAGGGTAATGATGCAGGTCAGGATCAACAGGGAGAGAATAATGCATACCGGCCGGCGGCTTTTTTGCAGGCCGGGTTTCTGAGAGTTGGGAAAATAAATCTTTTCCAGCGCCTTCATCAGCAGGTTCAGGATGTATGCCAGCACGAAGCCTACAAAAAGCGGAGAGGCGGCGTGCAGGACGGTATTGACGCCGGAAAGGATCTGCGGGAAATATTTCACCACGAGGACCAAAACAGCCGCCAGAATACCGATTTTGATGATCTTTTTAAATTCTGTGTTCAATGTTTGTCTCCTTTAACCATAAGAATGGCATTGTTTCAATTCAGTTTAGGAAGGATGATCTTGCCGGAGCATTTTCTCAGTATATGGAAAAATGTTCCTGTCAGACAGTATTATAAGGGGCTGCCGGTCAAAAAGCAAGCCTGCGGTAACATTTGGTTGCTTTTTCAATTTTAAAAACTGTAACTGATGAAAATTTACGTTTGACATCAGCCTGCAAATTGGGTATACTCATTTGTACATGTATTTGCCATAAAATTTCCGCGCAGCCGGGGAGTTAGCGGTGCCCTGTACCTGCAATCCGCTATAGCAGGGGTGATATTCTGCCCCGGGTCTTTTCTTTGTAGGGCTGCCCTCTGTAAGTGACGCTGACGTTTGGGTCTTGCGCAACAGGAATTTGTGAACCGTGTCAGGATGGGAACATAGCAGCACTAAGCAAAATCTCCTGTGTGCCGCAAGGGCGCCTGAGCCGAGTTAACTGCAGAGGTAACGTCTATGGGGGAGATTCAAAGCAGAATGCGCGGATTTTATAAAATATAAGTGACGCGGCGTTTCCGGAAGTGATCGGGGATGCTGCGGTTTTTTTGAGGAAAGAAGACAGGAAAATGGAGACAGAATCAAAGGACAGGATGACGGAGGGACCCATTGCGGGAAAAATCCTCCGCTTTGCGTGGCCGTTGTTTTTGGGAAATTTATTTCAGCAGCTTTACAATATCGCGGATACGCTGATCGTGGGGAATCTGCTGGGCAACCGGGCGCTGGCGGCGGTCAGTTCCACCGGAAGTCTGGTGTTTCTGCTCATCAGCTTGTTCAGCGGGATCTCCATTGGCGCGGGTGTGGCCATCTCCCGGTTTTTTGGGGCAAGGGATATCAAGAAGATGCGGCTTGCCGTACATACGGATCTGACCTTCGGCCTGCTGGCCGGGCTGGCGGTGACGGTGATCGGCGTTGTGCTCTCGCCCCAGATTCTGATCTGGATGGATACGCCGCCGGAGGTGATGGAGCAGTCGGTGGACTACCTTCAGGTATATTTTGCCGGGGCTATGGGACTGATCATGTACAATACCTGCACGGGGATTATGCAGGCGGTGGGCGACAGCCGCCATCCGTTGGAGTATCTGATCATTTCCTCTTGCCTGAACGTGGCGCTGGATATTGTGATGATCTCGGTATTTCACATGGGCGTAGGCGGCGCGGCGCTGGCAACGATCCTGGCGCAGTTTGTCAGTATGATTCTTTGTCTGATCCGGCTGTTTCGGGTAAAGGAGGATTACAGGATCTCCCTGCGGGAACTTGGCCTTCACTGGAAAATGTTGAAAATGATCCTAAGCTACGGTCTGCCCTCTGGTCTGCAGAATTCCATCATCGCCATCGCGAATGTGGTGGTGCAGTCAAATATCAATTATTTTGGGGAAATGTCCATGGCGGGCTGCGGCGCATACAGCAAGGTGGAAGGCTTCGGCTTTTTGCCGATCAACAGCTTTACCATGGCGCTGACCACTTTTGTGGGACAAAATCTTGGCGCGAGAGAATATGATCGGGCAAAGAAGGGCGCGCGTTTTGGAGTGCTGTGCTCCGTGATTCTGGCAGAGGTGATCGGTCTGATCATTTTTGCCATGGCGCCTGCTTTTATGAGAGCGTTCACCAGCGAGCCAAAGGCTATCGCTATCGGCGTGCAGCGGGCCCGAATCTGTACGCTGTTTTATTGCCTGCTGGCCTGCTCTCACGGTGTATCGGCGGTACTTCGCGGCGCCGGAAAAGCCATGATCCCCATGGTGACCATGCTGGTGTTCTGGTGTATCGTCAGGGTGTCCTTCCTGACGGTGATGGTGCCGATATTTGACAATATCGCGGTGGTTCATTGGGTTTATCCGCTGACATGGAGTCTGAGCACGGTCACGCTGGCGATCTATTATCTGAAGTCAGACTGGATCCATGGGTTTGAGAGATCATAGAAGAAAATAGAAATGGGTGCGGCTGTAATAGTGGTTACCACACAGGCAACTTATGCATCAGATATTCGCACACTAATACAGGCTTACACACCCATCTATATTATATTATTTACTTTTATTACTGTATGATACCATACAAACTGTGAAAAAGCAATGTTTAATTTCCAAAATTCTGACAGGGAAACTTTAACTGGTATTTGACCTTGTTTTTAAATCTGTCATAGTAGATTTTGTTGTTGTATTCATACCATCCATATAACGCGTTAGCAATATAATCCGCTGCCTGAACTGGATATGCAAGTTTATCGTCTGAGTCCATATATTGAACATGAATATTTATATCATATTCTTTTTCGTATAGTAAATACAGTTTGATATAATCTTCAAAGGAGTTGACGGAAGTAAC
This sequence comes from uncultured Lachnospiraceae bacterium, assembly GCA_947625995.1. GTDB lineage: Bacteria > Bacillota > Clostridia > Lachnospirales > Lachnospiraceae > CANQUC01. The sequence continues at coordinate 9,984 of CANQQN010000035.1, read as the reverse complement.
TTTTGTTGTATGGTTATCACAGATAATGTTTAATGTTGTGTTATTATCGGATTCGGAAACAAGATGCTGGATCAGTAATTTCATCATGTAATTGTATAAGATATTTTTGTCTTTCAGCAAGCTTGGCTTAACATGATGCAAATCTGCGACAATATATGAAATAGAAAGATTTTTTAAGGCAATACATTCCAGTAAATGATACTTTATGCATGGATAAGCATCCTTTGCCTTGATTTCGTGGGAATGAAGGGAGGAAAGCTCGGTAAACAGCTTTTTTGCTGTGTGGAGTTTGTTTTTCATCATATTATGAAGAGATTTATAAAATCTGGTGTCAATACAGGCAATAACAAAATATCTTCCGGAATTCCCAAGATTACCGGATTCATCAAAGATCAGGCAGCGTTCATTTTTAAACATATTGTGAGAAGGATTCAAAGAGGTCACCATTCTTTCTATATTAAATAAAAAATCTGTCGTGTATGACTACTTTGAATTAATTGTAGACCACAAGATATAGAATGTCAATGTTGAAAGCTAAAAAACACAATATATTGTGCATGAATAGTTAAATAACACTATATAGTGGTTTTTATAAGTGGATTGGATACCTTTGATCATACAGAGAGACAACAGAAAAACATCACACAAGAGGCTCTTGCTGATCATTTTGGGATCACGCATTTACATGATCTTTTTGATAAGTGAGATTTATCCGGCTGTTCTGGAACGGCCTCTAAATGAACAGATCACCGATCACATTGTGTGAGCCAAAAACCATGAACGGGGAAGAATGAAGTAAATGAGTAAACTGCGCCGGTTCGGGCCGGATCGCAGAAATTACAGAACAAGAATGAACATGGAAAGGAAGCGAGACTATGAAACAGATTACTTTGGGAACCACCGGGATTACCGTGCCACAGAATGCCTTCGGCGCGCTGCCGATCCAGCGGGTGTCTTTTGACGAGGCCGTGAGCATCCTTCGCCGCGCCTATGAAGGAGGCATGCGTCTGTTTGACACCGCGCGGGTTTATACCGACAGCGAGGAAAAGCTTGGAGCGGCGTTTGACGGGATGCGGGATAAGATCTACATAACATCGAAAACGCAGGCAAAGACGCCAAAGGGATTCTGGAAGGATCTGGAAACGACGCTCCGGAATCTGCGCACGGATTACCTGGATGTTTATCAGTTCCACTGCGCGGACCGCTGCTTTGCGCCCGGCGACGGCACCGGCATGTACGAGGCGATGCTGGAGGCAAAGGCGCAGGGGAAGATACGCCACATCGGCCTTACCGCGCACAAGCTGGGCGTGGCAAAAAGCTGCGCAAAGTCGGGGCTGTATGAGACGCTGCAGTTTCCTTTCAGCTATTTATCCTCGGAGAAGGAGCTGGAACTTGTGGAGATCTGCCGCAAAAACAACATGGGTTTTATCGCCATGAAGGCGCTGGCCGGCGGCCTGATCAACAACTCCCGCGCAGCGATGGCTTACATGCTGCAGTTTGACAACGTGCTGCCCATTTGGGGCGTTCAGCGGCGCGAAGAACTGGAAGAATGGCTGCGCTTCATGGACGACGAGCCGGTGATGGACGGAGAAATCGCCGCTTTTATCGAGCAGGAGCGAAAGGAGCTTCGTGGGGATTTCTGCCGGGGCTGCGGCTACTGTATGCCCTGTCCGCAGGGGATCATGATCAACCAGTGTGCCCGCATGTCGCTGATGCTGCGCCGCGCGCCTTCAGAAAACTGGCTGTCCGAATCCATGCAGGCAGAGATGCGCAAGATTGAAACCTGCCTGGAATGCGGCGCCTGCACGGACAAGTGTCCTTATGAGCTGAATACGCCGGAGCTTCTGAAGAAGAATTATGAGGATTACAAGCAGGTGCTGGCGGGAAAGATTAAGGTGCAGTGAATAGATGGTAAAAAGCGAATGAAATATCCGGTGCAGTTTTAATAACGGACAGCAGGTTGTATCGGGTTTTTTACTTATGCTGCCTCCGTAGACCGGTGTCTTGACGGGCTGCTTGATATGCAGAAGCTGCTTGAGAGGAACGGCAGGATTGAGGGGACCATCCACCGATATCTGATTGCTGCCAAAAAACCGACTGATTTTGCGTAAAAAACGCCATCATAGAAAATGTCTGTGATGGCGTTTTTTTGACGGAGACGGTGGGATTTGAACCCACGCACCCTTGCGGGCCTATCGCATTTCGAGTGCGACCTCTTACGACCACTTGAGTACGTCTCCATGAATGCTTTCCTATAGTAGCACATATTGTGGGCCGATGGCAAGTATTTTATAGAAGTTCTTTTGTTTTTTGCGCAAGATAGAGCGGAAGATTGGTGATAGATCCGTCCTTGCGGTAGCCCCGCTTTGAAAAGCGAATGGCATGTTGGGGATGCCGGTCGGAAACATACTTTTTGAAGGAAGGCGCGGATTTGCCTTCGCCGCCTTTTACTTCAATAGGGATGATCTCTGTGCCGTACTGCAGTACAAAGTCAAGTTCGCTGTTTTTGTCAGAATAATAACGCGGTTCGGTCTCAAATTGTCCCCGAAGCTGCTGCAGAACGTAGTTTTCGGTCAGCGGTCCTTTGAATTGAAAATCGCTTTTCAGAAGAATGGCGCTGTTGTCGATGCCTGCCATATGTTTGAGAAGGCCCGTATCAAAGACAAACAGTTTGAAAGCGTCCAGTTTATCGAAAGCGGATAGAGGATGTTCTGTTTTGGAAACATTGTATACACGGTACAGCATGCCGGCGGAGACAAGCCATTCAATTGCTTCCTCGAAATCGCGGGCCCGGCCGCCTTCCCTGACTGCGCCATACATAAATTTTTCGTTCGGCTTGGCAAGCTGTGTCACGATGCTGCGAAAGACCATTAGGATCCGTCCGCTGTTGACTCTGCCATTGTGTTTGGAAAAGTCATTTTCGTATAGTTCCGTCAGTTCTCTTTGAATTTGTGAGATTTTTGCGGGATCGCGGTAATTGATCCATGAAGAAACGCACTCCGGCATGCCGCCGATAATGAGATAGCTGTTGTATGCTTCCAGCAAACGGTTATGAAAAAGTTCTTCTATCTGCCGGTCTTTTTCGATACTTTCATAGTAGGCGTATAGCGACGGATCGACAGCTTCAAGATATTCGTCAAAAGTCAGGGGGTAAAGATCAAGAAGATTGACCATTCCCACCGGATAGGATTTTGGCGCAGCAAGAAGCGTTCCCAAAAGGCTTCCGGCGGCGATCACGTGATACTCGCCCGCCTTTTCTTTGAAATATTTAAGTGTGTTAAGCGCTTCCGGACACTCCTGAATCTCGTCGAATATAATCAGAGTTTCCTCCGGCAATATTTTTTCTCCTGCGATCATGGAAAGCAGTTCGATAATGCGCTGCGGATTCTTGTTTGTCTGAAAGATGGAATTTAGCGCGTCTTCCTCGTCGAAATTGAAGTACGTATAGCTTTTGTAGTGAAGCTTCCCGAATTCTTTCATCAGCCATGTCTTGCCTACCTGCCGCGCGCCCCGTATCACAAGGGGTTTCCGGTCTTCGGCATTTTTCCATTTTACTAAATCTGAAATAGCGTTCCGCTTCATAGGTTCCACGCTCCATTTGTTTGTTAAAATATAGTATTACACATTTTTCTGAATTTATCAAGCGGATATCACACATTTTTCTGTAAAAATAAATGATAAAAACCACATTTTTCTTAAAACATAATGATTAAAAGTCACGTTTTTATGATATAACGGAAAACTGTTAAAAGATATAATAAAAACAAAAAGTCACGGATGAAGGATAGAATGATGGAAAAGGGCATTGGAAAAATCATCGCATTTAATATGTGCTTGGCGTAAAAGAAAGTCAGATTATTTTTTAGTTGTGATTATGGCAAAAATAGGCTATAATAAACTTAACTATGAAAAATTTTTAAAGGGAGGTATCGTCAGAATGAAACGAATAGGATTATTGACCAGCGGCGGAGACTGTCAGGCGCTGAACGCCACCATGAGAGGTGTGGTAAAGGGTCTCTGCAATGAATTGGATCAGGTTGAGATTTACGGCTTTGAAGACGGATACAAAGGATTGATCTATGGGGAGCACCGGATGCTCACCTCCAGAGATTTTTCCGGTATCCTGACAGTGGGCGGCACCATTCTGGGCACCTCCCGTCAGCCCTTCAAACAGATGCGTGTGCCGGACGAGAACGGGCTGGATAAAGTGGAGGCAATGAAGCATACCTATTACAAGCTGCGTCTGGACTGTCTGGTCGTTCTGGGCGGCAACGGCACCCAGAAAACAGCCAACCTGCTCAGCGAAGAGGGGCTGAATGTGGTTTCTCTTCCCAAGACCATCGACAACGATATCTGGGGCACTGATATGACTTTCGGATTCCAGAGCGCCGTTGATATCGCCACCAACGTCATCGACTGCATCCATACCACGGCGGCGTCCCATAACCGGGTGTTCATCGTGGAGGTCATGGGGCACAAGGTAGGATGGCTCACTCTGCACGCGGGCATCGCCGCAGGCGCGGACATCATTCTCCTGCCGGAGATTCCCTACGATATCGACAAGGTTACGGAGGCCATTGAGCGCAGAAAGAAAAACGGCAAAGGCTTTACCATCCTTGCGGTGGCGGAAGGCGCCATCTCCAAGGAGGACGCGCAGCTTTCCAAGAAGGAACTGAAAAAGAAGATGGAGAAAAATCCGTATCCTTCTGTTTCGTATGAACTGGCGGAGCGGATCAAGGAAAAGACCGGTCAGGAAGTGCGTATCACCATTCCCGGCCATACCCAGAGAGGCGGCAGCCCCTGCCCTTACGACCGTGTGCTTTCCACCCGTCTCGGCGCCAAGGCCGCGGAACTGATCATCAACAAAGAGTATGGTTATATGGTAACCGTCAAAAACGATAAAATGGACAAGATCCCGCTGAAGGAAATCGCCGGCAAGCTGAAGATGGTATCGCCGGACGCCGACATTATCAAAGAGGCAAAGATGATCGGTATCAGCTTTGGAAACTGACGGCTGTTTGCGCCGAAGCGTCCCAAATAGCCTGATGGCGGACGGAAGATCCTATTCGTGGAGTTCCGTCTCTGTCGGGTAAACGCTCCGGAATGGAGATGCGTATGTCCTACACGACTCTTTACAGAAAATTCCGCCCCGAAACCTTTGAGGAGGTAAAAGGGCAGGATCATATCGTTACAACTTTAAAAAACCAGATACGGTCCGGCCGCATCGGGCATGCCTATCTGTTCTGCGGCACCAGAGGCACCGGAAAAACTTCCGTTGCGAAGATCTTTGCCCGCGCCGTCAATTGTCAGAACCTGCAGGGGGAAAGTCCCTGCGGCGAATGTGCCCTCTGCCGGGCCATCGGCGCAGGCGCCTCCATGAATGTGATCGAGATCGACGCGGCTTCCAACAACGGCGTGGATAATATTCGGGAGATCCGGGAAGAGGTGGCTTACCCGCCTACGGAGGGCAATTACAAGGTGTACATTATTGATGAGGTGCACATGCTCTCCCCCGGCGCCTTCAATGCGCTGTTAAAGACGTTGGAGGAGCCTCCCGCTTACGTGATCTTTATTTTGGCTACCACGGAAGTCCATAAGATCCCCATTACGATCTTATCCAGATGCCAGCGGTATGATTTTAAACGGATCTCCATAGAGACCATTGCTGCCCGTCTGCGGGAACTGCTTGATAAAGAAGGCATACAGGCGGAAGACCATGCGCTGCAGTACATTGCCAGAATGGCGGACGGTTCCATGCGAGATGCGTTAAGCCTTCTGGAGCAATGCATTTCTTATCATTTTGGAGTAACGCTGACCTATGATATGGCGTTGGAGGTGCTGGGAGCCGTCGACACGGAAGTGTTCCACAGGCTGATGCAGGCGATCTTATCCGGCGATGTGGCGAAATCCGTGGGCGTAGTGGAAGATGTGATCATGCAGGGCAGGGAATTGTCCCGGTTTGTGACAGATTTCATCTGGTATCTGCGCAATCTGCTGCTGATCCGTATTTCCGATGACGCGGAGGATGTGCTGGACGTATCCAAAGACAATCTGACAGTAATGAAGGAGCAGGCTGTAAAGGCGGACCCGGGCGCGCTGATCCGCTATATCCGCATTTTGTCGGACCTTTCCAACCAACTTCGGTATGCGTCCCAGAAAAGGGTGTTGCTGGAGATCGCGGTGATCAAGCTTTGCAAGCCGCAGATGGAAACCGACACACTAGATCTTCAGGAACGGATCCGGCAGCTGGAGCATAAAATAGAGAGTGGACAGATTCCCGCCCCGGTGCCTGCAGGGCAGAGCCGGGCAGACGCCGGTGGAGACGATCCAAATAGCGGTTTAGCCGGAGAGGACCGGCCAAAAGGGAAAGAAAAGCCCAAAGCGCCGATAGCGGTGCCGGAGGAAGTGGCGCAGGTTGTGAAGAACTGGCCGGCGCTCTGTCAGAAGATGCCCATGCCGGAGAGCATGTATTATCAGCAGGCAAAGCTGTCTCTGGACGGAGACAACCGGCTGCTGCTGGTCTATGAAGCGGAGGATTTTGTACAGTATAATATGATCTTTCAGGCCGTGGAAGACGGCGATCTGGACCGGTTTATTGAAAAACAGGTCGGCAGGCAGGTGCGGTGCAGGGCAATCCTGAAGGACCCCGGCGGTGCAAGGGAGGATCTGTTCCCTGATCTGAGGAATATGGATCTTATAAATATAGAAATCGTGGAAGAAGATTAAGGAGGAAGTATTCATGGCAAAACGCGGAGGTTTTCCGGGCGGTATGCCCGGCAACATGAATAATCTGATGAAGCAGGCGCAGAAGATGCAGAAGCAGATGGAAGAGGCAAACAAGCAGTTGGAGGAATCCGAAGTGACGGCAGCGGCCGGAGGCGGCGCGGTGGAAGTGACGATGACCGGCAAGCGGGAGGTAGTCAAGGTAAAGATTTCCGAAGACGTGGTGGATCCCGATGATATTGAGATGCTGGAGGATCTGATCGTCGCGGCTACCAACGAGGCGCTGCGCAAGGTGGAGGAACTGTCCACATCTTCCATGTCAAAGATCACGGGAGGTCTGGGCGGCCTCGGAGGAGGATTTCCCTTTTAATGGAATATTACAGTAATCAGATCAACCGTTTGGTGGAGGAGCTTGTTAAGGACGCCATCATCTGCGGCATCGGTCCGGTGATCGGCACCCATGTGGGGCCGGGAATGCTTGCCCTTGTGTTTATGGGAAAGGGCCGCACGCAATAGGGCAGGCGAAGATATAGAAGAAAATGGAAAAGGCTTATAAGATCGTCTTTCAGGGCGGCACCGACGAGATCGTGGAAAAAAGATCCCGGTTCATCGCGGCGGTTTCCCCCGCGGCGTCTGAGGAGGAAGCCCTGAAATTTATTGATAAAGTAAAAAAAGAACACTGGAATGCAAGACACAACTGTTATGCATATGTGATCGGTGACAGGCAGCAGCTTCAGCGGTTTTCAGACGACGGCGAGCCGGGCCAGACGGCGGGCAAGCCGATCTTGGACGTGCTTCTGTCTCAGGATATCCACAATGCGGTGATCGTGGTCACCCGGTATTTCGGCGGGATCCTCCTTGGCACCGGGGGTCTGGTGCGGGCCTACTCGGCGGCAGCGGCAAAGGGCCTATCGGCCAGCCGTGTGGTGGAGAAATGCCCCGGCGTGCTGTGGCGGTTAAACACTGATTATAACGGCGCCGGGAAGGTCACCTATCTGCTGGGGCAACAGAAGGTTCCTGTGCTTTCCAGTGAGTATACGGACACGGTGCGCATTACCGCCGTGGTTTCCCAATCGCTTTCTGACGGGCTGAAAAAAGCTCTTGTGGAGGCTACGGGAGGCCGTATCGGGTTTGAGGAGGAAAAAAAGGTTTCTTTCGCTGTAGTGGACGGCACTGCACATCTATTTTAAGCAGGACAAGGAGGCTTTGCCTGATGAATTTTTCAAAAAAAGCAACGCATGCCAAGCATCAGGCTGCGACGGCGTTAAGTCCCAAGATCGGGAAGAAAATGAAAGTTACGATATTAAAGATCGTGGTGTTGGTGATTGTGGCGGCGGCCGTATTCGGCCTCAGCGGCTTTTTCGGCGTAATCAACGGCGTGATCGCCAGCGCGCCGGATATTTCCAGCATCGACGTAAAACCTTCCGGGTACTCCACTACAGTGTATGATAATCAGGGCAATGAACTGATCAAGCTGGTCAGCGAGGGCGCCAACCGTGTATACGTGGAGATGGACCGGATCCCGGATCATCTTGCCAAAGCGTTTGTGGCTATCGAGGATGCCCGGTTTTATGAACACAACGGCATTGATACCAGAGGTATCATCCGCGCCTTTTTTATCGGACTGACCACCGGAAGATTTTCCGAAGGGGCCAGTACCATTACCCAGCAGCTTCTGAAAAATAATATTTTTACGGACTGGGTAAACCAGACGGACTTTCTCGTTAAGCTGAAGAGAAAGGTGCAGGAGCAGTATCTGGCGGTACAGTTGGAAAAGAGGATGTCAAAAGAAGACATTCTGGAAAATTATCTGAACACCATTAATCTGGGGCAGAATACCCTTGGTGTACAGGCGGCGTCCATGCGTTATTTTAACAAGGACGTGTCCGAACTGACCATATCCGAGTCGGCGGTCATTGCTGCCATTACCCAGAGCCCCTACGCCAACAACCCCATTTCTCATCCGGACGCCAACGCGAAGCGCCGGAAAAAGGTACTGGACAATATGAAGGAAGCGGGGTACATTGACCAGCAGCAGTATGATGAGGCAATGGCCGATGACGTCTATCTGCGTATTCAGAATGTAAATGAAGGGATCAAGGACAGCACGGTGTATTCCTACTTTGTGGATGAGATCACCGATCAGGTCATCGACGTGCTCATGGAGGAGAAGGGATACACGGAGACGCAGGCCTACAACGCGCTGTACCGGGGAGGCCTGCAGATCTATACCACGCAGGATCAGGAGATCCAGCGGATCTGCGACGAAGAATTTGCAAATGCGGACAATTATCCTTCCCACACGGATATCGCCCTGACCTATCGCCTGACGGTGACCCATGCGGATAAATCCGTGGAGAACTTCAGCGAAAATACCATGCAGAAATATTTTAAAGAAAACGGGGATCCCAAGTTCACGCTGATCTTCAGTTCTCAGGAGGCGGCCCAGGCAAAGGTGGAGCAATATAAGGCGGCTATTTTAAGAGAAGGGGACCAGATCGTGGAATCTGTCAATTTCACGCCGCAGCCGCAGGCGTCTTGTGTGATCATGGAGCCCAGCACCGGTTATGTAAAGGCCATTGTAGGCGGCAGGGGACAGAAATCTGCCAGCCTGACGTTAAACCGCGCTACCAATACCACAAGGCAGCCCGGTTCTACTTTCAAGATCTTATCTACCTATACGGCGGCGCTGGATACGGCGGGAAAGACCCTTGCCACAACCTATGTTGACGAAGAATACGCCTATGCCAACGGCCGGCCCGTGAGAAACGTCAATGGCGGGCATATCGGCACGGCGTCCATCCGCAAGGCCATTACCGTATCAAACAACGTGATCGCGGTGAAATGTCTCACGGAGATCACGCCCCAGCTTGGTTATGATTACCTGATGAAATTCGGATTTACCACCCTTCCCAAGAAGGATATCGTACAGTCTCTGGCGCTGGGCGGTATTACCAACGGCGTCACAAATCTGGAACTGACGGCAGCCTTTGCGGCGATCGCGAACAATGGCACCTACATCAAGCCGATTTTCTTTACGAAGATCGTGGATCACGACGGCAATATCCTTATTGACAATACGCCGCAGACCACGCAGGTAATGAAGGAAAGCACCGCGTATCTTCTGACCAGCGCTATGCAGGACGTTATGAACGGGGATCTGGGCGGTACCGGCGCCAGCGCGAACTTCGGCACCATGCCCATTGCAGGTAAGACAGGTACCACCTCGGAGACATACGACGTTTGGCTTTCCGCTTTTAC
>CANQQN010000034.1 GCA_947625995.1 uncultured Lachnospiraceae bacterium | reverse complement strand
GAGGTTTATGAGCGGTTGAAAAAGGAGTTTGAACTGTTATGAGCGACAAGACCTTGGGGCTGCTTGGGCTTGCGGCTAAGGCCGGCAGGATCCAGAGCGGTGAGTTTTCCACGGAAAAAGCAGTAAAGCAGCGGAAGGCTTTTCTTGTGATCGTGGCGTCGGACGCATCTGACAATACCAAAAAAATGTTCCGAAATATGTGCAGCTATTATCGGGTTCCCTTTTACAGCTATGGGACCAAGGAAAAGCTGGGCCATGCGATCGGAAGACAGTTCCGTGCGTCTCTGGCATGTACGGAAGAACATTTAGCAAGCGCGTTGATTCAGCAATTGGAACAAATAAATCAGGAATGAAAACCGGAGGTAATGTGCATGCCGAAATTAAGAGTACATGAATTGGCAAAGGAAATGGAAAAAACTAGTAAAGAGATCATAGATGTGATGGAAAAGATGGGAATGGACGTCAAAGGGCATATGAGTGTGCTGTCCGAGGAGGAGGTCGCAAGAGTAAAAGCCGCCTTTGCCCCCAGAAGAAAGCGCCCGCCTGAACGGAAAAAGAAAAACATCATTCAGGTGTTCAATCCCCAAAACAGCCGTATGAGCGGCGGGCCGGACGAACGTCTCAGAAGGGAAAACCGTCCGCCCAGACCGCCAAGGGATGAGATGCGCCGCCGGGTGCGTCCGAGACCGGTTCCTTTGGAAGGGGAGGAGAAAGAAAAACAACTGCGGGCTGCGGAAAGCACTCCCGAAAAGCGGACGCAAAGCCCCATTTCCGAAAAAGAAGTGGGAAAGGCGCCGGCAGCCGCGCAGGCCGTGACCGCGCCAAAGACGGCGGCCCCCAAGACGGCGCCCGCCAAGACGGAAGCCCCCAAAGAGGAAGAAGTAAGAAAGCCGGAGGCGGCGAAAGCGCCGGCGGCCCCCAAGACGGAAGCGCAGCCTGTGACAAAAGCCGCGGAGACGCAGACACAGAAGGCGGAAGCTGCCCGTCCCGCGGCGCAGGGACAGAATACCACGGCGGGAAACCGCAGGCCGCAGACAGACCAGAAGCCTGAAAAAAGACGGGAAGGCCCGGCAGAGAATCGCCGTGAGAGAAGCCATTCCGACGAGAACCGCAGAAGTGACCGGGACCGTAAAGGTGAAGGAAACCGGGACGGCGGCAGAGGCGGCGACGGACGCCGGAACGACCGGAGAGGGGACGACCGCCGCAATGACAGAGGATTTGGCGGAAACCAGCGGAGCGAAGGAAACCGGGACGGCGGCAGAAGCGGCGACGGACGCCGGAACGACCGGAGAGGGGATGACCGCCGCAATGACAGAGGATTCGGCGGAAACCAGCGGGGCGGACGCCGGGATCGTCTGCAGATGCCGGAAAGACCCACGGAGGCCATTGAGCGCCAGACACAGAAGAATGAACGCCAGTCCCAGAGAAACGACAGACGCGATAAGCCAAACGACAGGGACCGTTTTGATAAGAAGCAGAACAAAGCCGCCGCGAGAAATTTGCAGAAGCACATCGCAAAGCCCCAGAAACCCCAGCCTCAGGAGCCGAAGGAGGACGTGATCAAGAGCATCACCCTTCCCGAATCCCTGACTATCCGGGAGCTTGCGGATAAGATGAAGATACAGCCTTCCGTGATCGTGAAGAAGCTGTTTATGCAGGGCACCATCGTGACGGTGAATCAGGAGATCGACTTTGATACCGCCGAAGAGATCGCGCTGGAATTTAACTGCATCGCGGAGCCGGAGGTAAAGGTGGACGTGATCGCGGAGCTTTTGAAGGAAGAGGAAGAAAACGAGGCGGATATGCAGCCCCGTATGCCGGTGGTCTGCGTTATGGGCCATGTAGACCACGGCAAAACCTCTCTGCTGGACGCTATCCGCAATACCCGTGTGACTGACCGGGAGGCTGGCGGTATCACCCAGCATATCGGCGCGTCGGTGGTTTCCTGCAACGGGCAGAAGATCACGTTTTTGGATACGCCCGGCCATGAGGCGTTTACAGCCATGCGTATGCGCGGCGCCAATTCTACGGACATCGCCATTCTGGTTGTGGCTGCGGACGACGGCGTGATGCCCCAGACTGTTGAGGCTATCAGCCATGCGAAAGCGGCGGGGGTAGAGATTATCGTCGCCATCAACAAGATCGACAAAGCCGGCGCCAATGTGGAAAAGGTAAAGCAGGAGCTGGCGGAATATGAACTGATCCCCGAGGACTGGGGCGGAAGCACGGTCTTTGTGCCTGTGTCCGCCCATACGCAGGAAGGTATCGAGCAGCTTCTGGAGATGATCCTCTTAACGGCCGAGGTGCTGGAACTGAAAGCCAACGCGAAGCGCAGGGCAAGGGGTATCGTTATCGAGGGCAAGCTGGATAAGGGCAAAGGTCCCGTTGCCACTGTCCTTGTACAGAAAGGTACGCTTCATGTGGGAGATTTCATTGCCGCAGGCGCCTGCCACGGCAAAGTCAGGGCCATGATGGACGATCAGGGCCGCAGGGTGAAGGAGGCAGGTCCTTCCATGCCCGTGGAGATCCTTGGCTTCAACGACGTGCCCGGAGCCGGTGAAATCTTTGTATCGCCGGAGACTGACAAGGAAGCAAAGAATTTTGCAGATACATTCGTTTCTCAGGGAAGAGAGAAGATGCTGGAGGAAACCAGACAGAAGATGTCTCTGGACGATCTGTTCAACCAGATTCAGGCAGGCAACTTAAAGGAACTGAACCTGATCGTCAAGGCAGACGTACAGGGTTCTGTGGAGGCGGTGAAGACCAGCCTGCAGAAGCTGTCCAACGAGGAAGTGGTGGTGAAGATCATTCACGGAGGCGTAGGCGCCATCAACGAATCCGACGTATCTTTGGCTTCTGCTTCCAACGCCATTATCATAGGATTTAATGTCCGCCCCGACGCCATGGCGAAGGCAAGCGCGGACAGAGAAGGCGTGGATCTGCGCCTGTACAAGGTGATCTACAATGCCATCGAGGATGTGGAGGCCGCAATGAAGGGCATGCTGGATCCTGTGTTCGAGGAGAAGATCCTTGGCCACGCGGAGGTGCGGCAGCTGTTCAAGGCTTCCGGCGTAGGGACCATTGCCGGCTCCTATGTGCTGGACGGCGTATTCCAGAGAGGCTGCAAGATCCGCATCAAACGCGGCGAGGAAGAGGTCTTTGACGGTCAACTGGCGTCCCTGAAGAGATTCAAGGACGACGTAAAGGAAGTGAAGGCCGGCTACGAATGCGGCCTTGTGGTGGAGAAATTCAACGATATTCAGGAAGGCGATATTTATGAAGCCTATACGATGGTAGAGGTGCCAAGGTAAATGAGAAAAAACAGCATCAAAAACACACGGATCAACGGGGAAGTGCTGAAGGAACTGAGCAACATTATCCGAGGCGGCATCAAGGATCCGAGGATTCATTCCATGACTTCCGTTGTTTCCGTGGAGGTAACGCCAGATCTGAAACAGTGCAAGGCCTATATCAGTGTGCTGGGGGATGAAGAAGCACAGAAGGCCACGCTGGAGGGGCTAAAGAGCGCGGAAGGGTATATCCGCAGACAGCTTGCGAAGAATCTCAATCTGCGCAATACCCCGGAGATCAGGTTTATCATGGATCAGTCTATCGCTTACGGGGTGCGCATGACAAAACTGATCCAAGATGTAAATGGGGGAAATATAAGGAAAGAAAAGGAAGAGGAAGATGAGTAAGATTCAGGAATTGCTGCAGGCAGACTTACACAATGTAGGGATTGCCGGCCATGTGCGCCCGGACGGGGACTGTATCGGCGCGGTATTGTCTGTGGCGGGATATATCGGCGCTGTCAGACCGGATCTGACGGTGGATGTGTATCTGGAGTCGGTGCCGGAACGATTTTCTCCGGCGCCGGGGGTCCATATCATACAGACAGAGGCAGCGGACAGGGAGTATGATCTGTTTTTTGCCGTGGACTGCGGAGACGCAGATCGTCTGGGCAAGTTCAGACCTCTGTTTGACCGGGCAAAGGATACGGTCTGCATCGACCACCATATCAGCAACGAAGGGTTTGCCGCTCACAATTTTATTGAGCCTGAGATCGGATCCTCCTGCGAAATCCTGTACACCATGATGGATCCGGAGTACATCCGCGAGGATACGGCGGCGTGCCTGTATATGGGCATAGCCCACGACACCGGCGTATTCCAGTATTCCAACACCACGCCCCGGACGCTGCGCATCGCGGCACAGCTTCTGGAGTATGGGTTTGACCATACGAAGCTGATTCGGGATACCTTTTTCCAGAAAACCTATATCCAGACGCAGGTGCTGGGCCGGGCGCTGATGGAGAGTATTCTGATCTTTGACGGACGGTGCGCGGTCAGCGTCATGAAGCAGAAAGAAATGAAATTTTATGGCGTAGGCGCCGACAGTATGGAGGGCATCGTCAATCAGCTTCAGCAGATTCAGGGAATAGAACTGGCTATTTTTCTGTATGAGATCGAGGAAAAGGTGTTTAAGGTCAGCATGCGCTCCAATGAGATCGTGGATGTGAGCAAGGTGGCCAGAATCTTCGGCGGCGGTGGTCATGTGCGCGCGGCGGGCTGTGTCATAAACGGCACCTTCCATGAGGTGATCAATAACCTGACGCTGCACATCCAGCATCAGCTTGAGGACGGGAAACTGTGATCCCGCCGTATAGAAGCGGAGGGAACCTGATTTGTATCACGGAATACTGAATGTATATAAAGAAAAAGGATTTACTTCCCATGACGTGGTGGCGAAGCTTCGGGGTATCGTGAAGCAGAAAAAGATCGGCCATACCGGCACGCTGGATCCGGACGCCGAGGGGGTGCTGCCCGTATGTCTGGGAAAGGCAACAAAGCTCTGCGACATGCTGACGGACAAAGATAAGACCTATGAGGCCGTGCTGCTGCTGGGAAAGACCACGGATACGCAGGACGCCGGCGGCAGAGTGCTGTCGGAGCGGCCGGTATCGGTGGGGGAAGACAGGCTGAAGGAGATCATTGTCTCCTTTGTGGGTACATACGGCCAGATCCCGCCCATGTATTCCGCACTGAAGCAGAATGGGAAAAAGCTTTATGAGCTTGCGAGGGCGGGCATTACCGTGGAGCGTGCGCCGCGCCAGATAACGATTTACGGGATCCGTGTTCTTTCGCTGGAACTGCCGAGAGTGAAAATGGAGATCCGGTGTTCCAAGGGCACCTACATCCGTACGCTCTGTGAGGATATAGGAAACGCTGCAGGCTGCGGCGGGTGCATGGAAGCCCTTGTGCGGACAAAGGCCGGGCAGTTTGCCCTGAAGGACAGTCTTTCGCTTGCAAAGATCGAAGAATTGTGCCGGGAGGGCAGGCTGATCGAAGCACTGGCTCCGGTGGAAGATTTTTTTTCAGAATATCCTCCGGTACATACGCTTCCGGAAAAAGACCCGCTTTTGTACAATGGCAATCAGTTCGGACCGGACAGTACGGCGGAGGGCGCCCGTTACCCGGGACAGGTCCGGGCCTGTGATTCCAAAGGACGGTTTGTGGGAATTTATCAGTATCAGGAAACAAAAGGCCGGTACTGCCCGGTAAAAATGTTTTTGGAAAGAGAACAGTAAAATGAACGGAATCCATACTGCGGTAACCATCGGAAAATTTGAGTGTCTTCACAGGGGACATCAGCGGCTTGTGGCCAATATCCTCGGTCAGCAGGAAAACGGGCTGAAGGGCACGGTGCTGGCCATTGAGACGAAAGGCCCGCGGATGCTGACGGAAAGTGAGAAAAAGGGATTTTTGAGCCGCGCGGGCGTACAGGAATGCAGATCCATTCCCATGGACGAGAAGCTTCGTACCATGGAACCGGAGGATTTTGTGAGACATGTGCTGGTGGATGAACTGCACGCCGGCTATGTGACTGCCGGAACAGATTTTTGCTTCGGCCATGACCGCCGGGGAGACGGCGAACTGCTGGAAAAGCTGGGGAGACAATATGGCTTTTCGGTGGAGCTTGTGGAAAAAGAAAAGGAAGACGGCAGGGTGATCAGCAGCTCATGGATACGGGAGGAATTAGAAAAAGGCCATATTTCCGCGGTCAACAGGCTGCTTGGCTATCGCTATTATATTGCGGCTCCGGTAGTGCGGGGCAACCGTATCGGCCACAAAATGAACCTTCCCACCATCAACCTTCTTCCCTCCCAAGACAAATTGCTCCCGCCAAATGGCGTTTATATCAGCACCACGCTTGTGGAAGGCAGGTTTTACGGCGGGATCACCGACATCGGCTGTAAACCCACGATCCCGGAGCAGGAAAAGCAGCTTGGCGTGGAGACCCATCTCTTTGATTTTGACGGGGACATATACGGGAAAAGAGTCTGTGTGACGCTCTGGGAATATCTGCGCCCGGAAAAAAAGTTTGCAGATATCGCTTGTTTAAAACAACAAATTTCCGAAGATATCCTGAGAGGAAAACAATACTTTTCACAAAGTTCATAAAATATATTGTATATTTTGTCGAATTATATTACTATGAAAGCGTTCTGGTCAGTCACCGCAGACGCAAGGCGCCTTTCGGTGCGGCCAGATTACCGACACAGGTTTCATTGAATACAGTAAGAGGGAAGATATGAGCATAGCAGAGATTTTTTCGTTGGCCGGCGGTCTTGGAATGTTTTTTTACGGCATGCATCTGATGAGCGAAGGAATTGAGAAGACGGCGGGAGCCAAGCTGCGGGATATTCTGGAAGCCATCACCAAAAACCGGTTTATGGGCTTTCTGGTGGGCCTTGTGGTGACAGCCATCATCCAGTCCTCCAGCGCCTGCACGGCAATGGTGGTCAGCTTCGTCAATGTGGGGATCATGTCCCTGAGTCAGGCTACGGGAATTATTCTGGGCGCAAACATCGGTACCACCGTCACATCCCAGCTGGTTGCGTTCGATCTGGACACCATCGCGCCTCTGATCCTGTTTGCCGGCGTCGTCATGGTGATCTTCATCAAAAAGCAGAAGATCAAAAAGTTTGGAGAGATCATCCTTGGTTTCGGCGTGCTGTTTGTGGGGTTGAGCATCATGAAGGCCTCCATGGGCGGCATGAAGGAGTCGAAGGTCATGCTGGACTTTTTTGCCACCCTTGAAAATCCGCTCCTTGCCATGTTCTTTGGATTTGCCATCACTGCCATCGTGCAGAGTTCCTCTGTTACGGTCAGTATCCTTTTGCTTCTGGCGGCGCAGGGAATCGTAGAGCTTCAGGTGTGTTTCTTCACCATCATGGGCTGTAACATCGGCGCCTGTGCCACGGCAATGATCGCCAGCATGTCAGGCAAAAAAGACGCCAAACGCGCGGCGATGATCCATCTGCTGTTCAATGTCATCGGCACGGTCATCCTTGGGGTGATCCTGCTGTTTACGAAGGATTGGGTGGAACGGGCTCTTTTGGCGATCTCCGGCGGCGACGCGGGCCGTGCGGTGGCAAATGCCCACACTCTGTTCAAGGTATTTCAGGTGATCATCCTGTTCCCCTTTGCAAACGGGATCGTGAAGCTTACTTATTTCTTTGTCCGGGGCGAGGACGCAAGGGAAGACGGCTTTACTCTGAAATATATCGGCGACAACGCCATCTTTTCGCCTTCTACCGCTGTTGTGGAAGCTATTAAAGAGATGGAGCGCATGGGAGAGATGGCCAGCACCAACTTAAACCGCGCCATGAACTGCTTGATGACCATGGATGAGGAGGATATTCAGGAGGTTTACCGGGTGGAGCAGAATATCAATACCATGAACCATGCCATCACCAATTATCTCGTGCGCATCAATCAGGCCAGCCTGCCCATTGACGATAAAAAGAGTATCGGCGGCCTGTTCCATGTGGTGAACGATATCGAACGTATCGGCGACCACGCGGAGAACGTGGCGGACGCGGCCACCCAGCGGATCGAAAAAAACATTTCCTTCAGCAAGGACTGCATCAGGGAGATGGGGATCATGCTGGATATGGTTAACACCATCGTGCGCTACGCCATGGAAATGTTTTCCAGCAACAACCAGCAGCATCTGCAGGAGATCATCACGCTGGAGGATAAGATCGACCGCACGGAAAAAGAGTTTCAGGAAAACCATGTACAGCGGTTGACCAGAAACGAGTGCACGCCCGACGCGGGCATGATTTTCTCCGATATCCTTTCCGGACTGGAAAGGGTGGCGGATCACGCGACCAACATTGCTTATTCGGTTCTGGAGGAGGATCAGGCGGAGTACGCCACCGCCAGAGCCTGAGATATTACGGGAGACAAAGATAAAAACAATACTTTACAAAAATGGAAAGTTGTGCTATATTAGCTGTTGTGAGCCGATGCTCGGGATCAGGACAGACTCCGACCGGTCCTTAGGATCAGGCGCTTATCAAAGATTTCAGGAGGAACAAATATGATTTCAAAGGAAAAGAAAACCGCAATAATGGAAGAGTACGCAAGAACGCCCGGCGATACCGGATCACCGGAGGTACAGGTGGCTGTTCTTACCGCAAGGATTCAGGAACTGACAGATCATTTGAAAAGTAATCCCAAGGATCATCATTCCAGAAGAGGACTTTTAAAGATGGTAGGTCACAGAAGAGGTCTGCTCGATTACTTAAAGAAGGTTGATATTGAGCGTTATCGTACGCTGATAGACAAATTGGGTATCAGAAAATAATGGAAATTTAGGGCGGATGGATTCCGCCCTATTTTGCGTATCAAAGGAGAATGGATTATGTACAAGAGTTTTTCAATGGAGCTTGCGGGCAGGACCCTCACCGTTGACATCGGACGTGTGGCAGCACAGGCGAACGGAGCCGCTTTTATGCACTACGGTGATACGGTAGTGCTCTCCACAGCCACCGCAAGCGACAAACCGAGGGAGGGCATTGACTTTTTCCCTCTCAGCGTTGAGTATGAAGAAAAAATGTATGCGGTAGGCAAGATCCCCGGCGGCTTCAACAAGCGGGAAGGCAAGGCCTCCGAAAACGCGGTGCTTACTTCCCGTGTCATCGACCGTCCCATGCGTCCGCTGTTTCCCAAGGATTACAGGAATGATGTGACGCTGGACAATCTGGTGATGTCCGTAGATCCCGACTGCAGTCCTGAACTGACGGCTATGCTTGGTTCCGCCATCGCCACGGCGATCTCGGATATTCCTTTTGACGGCCCCTGCGCTTCCACGCAGGTCGGTCTTATCGACGGGGAATTTGTGTTTAACCCCACCGCTGCCCAGAAGGAGGTCAGCGACCTGCAGCTTACCGTTGCCTCTACAAGAGAAAAGGTGATCATGATCGAGGCAGGCGCGAAGGAAGTGCCCGAGGACAAAATGATCGACGCAATCTTTGCGGCCCATGAGGTAAACCAGCAGGTGATCGCTTTTATCGACAAGATCGTTGCGGAGTGCGGCAAGGAAAAGCATACTTACGAAAGCTGTGCGGTTCCTCAGGAATTGCTGGACGCGATCAAAGAGATCGTTCCTCCTCAGGAGATGGAGGAAGCGGTATTTACCGATGAAAAGCAGGTGCGGGAAGAAAACATCCGTCAGATCACAGATAAGCTGGCAGAGGCCTTTGCGGAGAACGAAGAATGGCTGGCTATGCTTGACGAAGCTATTTACCAATATCAGAAAAAGACTGTCCGCAAGATGATCCTGAAGGATCACAAGCGCCCGGACGGCAGGGCCATCAATGAGATCCGTCCGCTGGCGGCGGAGATCGATATCCTGCCCCGCGCCCATGGCTCCGGTATGTTTACCCGCGGCCAGACCCAGATCATGACGGTGGCAACCCTTGCTCCTTTAAGCGATGCCCAGAAGATCGACGGTCTTGACGAGTCAGTGACTTCCAAGAGATATATGCATCATTACAATTTCCCCAGCTACTCTGTAGGCGAGACAAAGCCTTCCAGAGGTCCCGGCAGACGTGAGATCGGCCACGGCGCTCTGGCGGAGCGTGCCCTTGTTCCGGTGCTGCCTACGGAGGCTGAGTTCCCTTATGCGATCCGTACGGTCTCCGAAACGATGGAGTCCAACGGATCTACCTCTCAGGCAAGTATCTGTGCTTCCACGTTGGCGTTGATGGCGGCGGGCGTACCGATCAAGACGGCTGTGGCAGGTATTTCCACAGGTCTTGTAACCGGCGATACGGACGACGATTACATTGTGCTTACAGATATTCAAGGACTGGAGGATTTCTTCGGCGACATGGACTTTAAGGTGGCGGGTACCCACAAGGGGATCACGGCCATTCAGATGGATATCAAGATCCACGGTCTCACCCGTCCCATCATCGAGGAAGCTATTGCCCGCACAAAAGAGGCAAGGACGTATATCCTTGATGAGATCATGGCGCCTGTGATCTCAGAGCCCAGACCCGAGGTGGGTAAATACGCGCCCAAGATCATCCAGCTTCAGATCGATCCTTCCAAGATCGGCGATGTGGTAGGTCAGAGAGGCAAGACCATCAACACGATCATTGAGCGCACCGGCGTCAAGATCGATATTACCGACGACGGTTTTGTTTCCATCTGCGGTCTGGATCAGGAGCAGATGGACAAGGCGGCGGAGATGATCCGCATCATCGTTACAGACTTTGAGGCAGGTATGGTGTTTACCGGCACTGTTGTCAGCATCAAGGAGTTCGGCGCGTTTGTGGAGTTCGCCCCCGGAAAGGAAGGCATGGTGCATATTTCCAAGATCGCCAAGGAGCGGATCAACCGGGTGGAGGATGTACTCACACTGGGCGATGTGGTGAAGGTCGTATGTCTTGGCAAGGATAAGATGGGCAGGATGAGCTTCAGCATCAAGGACGTAAAATAAGCAACCGGCACAGGGCAGAGGGATTTCTGCCCTGTCTGTTGTTTCGTATCTCATAGGAAATTTTATTCCGATCTATGATCTTTCAGAAAGCGGGGATGTTCGTGAGGTTCCGGGAGCGTATACAGCGTTTTATGTACGGCAGATACGGGGTGGACAGCCTGAGCCAGTGGATGACTTATTTTGTTCTGGCGCTGATCATCCTGAATCTGTTTCTGCGTTCTTTTGTGGTCAGTATTCTGGAGTTTTTGCTTCTGGCGGCCAGCATGTTTCGGATGCTTTCCAAAAACATCGCGAAACGCAGCCGGGAAAATGCAAGATTTCTCAAGATAAAAGGCAAAGCCGCAGGCTGGCTTCGCCGTGAAAAAAACATCATGGCCCAGAGAAAAGATTTCCACATTTACACCTGCCCAAACTGCAGGCAGAAGATCAGGATCCCCAAGGGAAAGGGAAAGATCAAGATCTCCTGCCCGAAATGCAGGACGGAATTCATTAAAAAAAGCTGAGAGGCGCGATTTTTGCGCCTCTTTTATTTTTTTACGTTTAAACATTGTAATCCGGGCGTTTTTTTGATAAAATATAAATTATCAATTCAACGAATCAGGAGGACAATTATGAAGATGACAGGAAAGAAATATTTGGCAATACTGACCGCGGTCGGACTGGTTGCCGGGATGGTGTTCCCCGCAGCAGCCGCTGATACCCGTGCGGAGGATCAGACTGCGGCCGGGGCTGTCGTAATGGATCATGAAATATACCGTCTTTATGACAGCACTCATGTGAAAGACATGAAATTGGCGGACAGCGTAAAGATTCAGAATCAGGCTGCAACATACGGCGCAGGCACTTTAGCAGGCGTCAATTACGGAGATCAGATCTCCACTTTGCCCATGCTGAACGACGCGGAGCGCAAAGACGCAAAGGCGGTCTATGACGCTTTGACAAAGATCGGGGCCGACACAGAAAAGATAACCGTGGAACTGCCGACGGAATACAAAAAGGAAACTCCCGGTATAAGTGTAACACAAGACGATAACATGGCGGCAGCAGCTTTCGTGCGTAAGATCACCCAGACTGCTCTTGACGCGTTTATGCGGGACTACCCGGAGATCTGCTGGATCAATATCGGCGGCGGTAGCTGGTCCTTTAACTGGGAACTGGATGTCCTGAACGGTTCCGCTATCGTTAAAAATCTGGAATATCCCATTCCTCTGTCGGAGGATTATATGCCCGTGTCCGAGTACGCGAACAGGATAGAGCAGGCTATCAGCCAGTTCCCCGTATCCGGGAGCAACCGTTATGAACAATTGAAATCTATTCATGACGAGCTTTGCAGACGGGCTGTATATGAAGAGGGTACCTATTCTCATGAGCTTTACGGGAGCCTGATCGACGGCAGGAGTGTTTGTGAAGGTTATGCGGAGGCGTTCAAGGCAATCTGCGACCGTCTCAACATTCCTTGTGTGCTTGTGTCCGGACAGGGTATCGGTTCTTCCGGACAGCCGGAGGCCCATATGTGGAATTACGTTCAGATGGACGACGGTAACTGGTATGCGGTAGACGTTACCTGGGATGATGGAAATACGGTTTATTATGATTATTTTTTGAGCGGCAGCGATACGGTGGCTACCCATTACGGCAATACCGTTTTTTCAGCAACCCATACGCCGCAGACGGATTTTAACGGTGTTGGTTTTGTACAGTTCGTTTATCCTACCCTTTCCAAGATGGCATACAGCGGAAGCGAAGTACCTACGCCACCTACACCCACAACACCGCCTACGCCTACGACGCCTCCTACGCCCGGCGTGATCTATGGCGACGCGGACGGCAATGGCAAGGTGGAATCCGCGGACGCGCTGATCGTTCTGAAGATAGTTGTGAAGCTGCAGCCTTCCACTCCCCAGCTGGATCAGGTGATCGAACTGGATAAAGACGGCAATGTCACGTCAGCGGACGCGTTATTAATTTTGAAAAAAGTAGTAAAGCTACTGGATAAATTCCCGGTAGAGCAGTAGAGTAAAAATCACGCGGATGCGCTGAGTTTTCCCACCGGGATTTGTAAAGACGCTCCGGAACGGAGATTAAGTGACCGCAATTGTCCAAAAGAAGGGCGGTCCATCAATTAAAACAGGAGGTATGAACATGGGTAAAGTAAAAATCGGTTTTGCGCCTACAAGAAGGAGTATC
>CANQQN010000033.1 GCA_947625995.1 uncultured Lachnospiraceae bacterium | reverse complement strand
CTGGCCGCCCGGTGATGTCCGTCGGCAATGTAAATTTCCGAGATATCCGCAAAGGCGTTTTCAATAGTGCGGATATCTTCTTCTCTGTCGATCTTCCACACCGTATGCCGGATCCCGTCCTCAGCGGTAAAGTCATAGAGAGGCTCTCCGGCCTTGGCTTTCGCCACGGTTTCATTGATGACCTCATTGGCGCGGTACGCAAGAAAGATCGGCCCTGTCTGGGCGTCGCAGGTATCCACATGGCGGATCCTGTCCTGCTCCTTTTCCGCCCTTGTGTTCTCATGCTTTTTGATCACCTGATTCTGGTAATCATCGATGGATGCGCAGGCCACAATGCCGGTCTGCGTCCTCCGGTTCATGGTCAGTTCATAAATATAATACCCCAATGCCCTGTCTTCTATCAATTTTCCGTCCTCGACCATGCCCCACAAAAGCTCCTTTGCCTTTTGGTACACACAGTCGTCATAAATGCTGACAGAATCGTCGAAGGACGTCTCCGCCCTATCGATACGCAAAAAGGACAGCGGATTGTCTTTTACTGCCTCACAGGCCTCCTGTCTGTTATATACATCATAGGGAAGGGCCGCGATCTTTTCGGCAAGCTCCTTTCTGGGTCGAATACAGGAAAATGGTTTGATAACTGCCATCTGAGGTCTCCTTTCAAGTAATGAATATTTTATTGCCATTAATACGCCAAAAGGGAGCGCTGCAAAATGACTGTATCAGTCCTCTTTTGCGACACTCCCTGCTGTTCTATCTTATTTGATGATCCTTACCCGGATCACGCCGGCGATCTTTGAGATCTGGTCAGCCACATCCGGCGTTACCTTCTCTTCCAGATCCAGAAGCGTATAAGCAAAATCTTCCCGGCTCTTGTTTGTCATGTCGGAGATATTAATACCGGCATTGCCAAACAAGCCTGTGATCTGTCCGATGGTGTTCGCAACGTTCTTGTGGAGAATAGCGATCCTGCCCTTCTGGCTGCACTTACCCATGTTGCAGTTGGGGAAGTTTACGGAATTGGTAATATTGCCGTTTTCCAGATAGTCTTTCAGTTCTTTAACCGCCATCACAGCGCAGTTATCCTCTGACTCCTCTGTGGAAGCGCCAAGATGAGGGATCACAATACAATTTTTCTGTCCTGCCGTGGTGACATTGGGGAAATCAGACACATACTTCTTCACCTTGCCCCGCTCCAGAGCTTCCAGCATGTCATCTTCATTGACCAGAAGATCGCGGGCAAAATTCAATACTACCACGCCGTTCTTCATCAGATCAATGGCATCCTTGTCGATCATGCCCCTTGTGCTGTCCATAAGCGGCACATGGATAGTAATAAAATCACAGGTGCGGTAGATCTCTTCCACATTCTTGATATGCTTGATACTTCTTGACAGATTCCACGCAGAATCAACGGAAATATAAGGGTCATAACCATACACTTCCATGCCAAGATGAGTCGCCGTATTGGCCACCAAAACGCCAATGGCGCCAAGGCCTATGATTCCGAGACGCTTTCCTTTCAGTTCGCTGCCTGCGTATTGTTTCTTCTGCTTTTCCGCAAGCTTTGCGACATTTTCATCGCCTTTTTGTTCATTGACCCAGTTGATGCCGCCCACGACATCTCTGGACGCCAGCAGCATACCTGCGATCACAAGCTCCTTCACGCCGTTTGCGTTGGCGCCCGGCGTATTGAACACCACGATTCCTTTCTCCGCGCATTTCTGCAGGGGAATATTGTTGACGCCGGCGCCTGCTCTGGCAACCGCCAGAAGGTTTTCTCCCAGTTCAAGGTCATGCATGGCCGCGCTTCTTACAAGCACTGCCTGCGCGTCTTCAAAATTTTCCGTTCTATGATATTTATTTCCCATCAGTTCAAGGCCGACGCTTGCAATGGGATTTAAGCAATGATACTGAAACATATCTGATCCTCCAATCTTTGTTTCGCCGCGGCGGTTTATCAGCAGTTTTCCGCCTCAAATTTCTTCATAAACTCCACCAGTTTCTCAACGCCTTCCTTCGGCATCGCGTTGTAGATGCTGGCGCGCATCCCGCCTACGGTACGATGTCCCTTCAGGTTTTCAAAGCCTGCGGCCTTTGCTTCCTTCACAAATTTTGCATCCAGATCCTGATCTCCGGTGACAAAGGGAACATTCATCAGGGAACGGTCCTTCTTTTCCACAGTGCCCTTAAACAGCTTGCTCTGGTCAAGGAAATCATAGAGGATCTTTGCCTTCTCCTCATTGCGCTGTTTCATGACTTCCAGACCACCCATCTTCTTTAACCACTTGAATACCTTACCGCAGATATAGATGCCGTATGCGGGAGGCGTATTGTAAAGAGATTTCGCGTCTGCATGTGTCTTATACTGCATCATGGTAGGCGTGCCGGGAAGTACATCCTCTGTAATCAGATCCTCCCGGATGATCACGATCACCACGCCTGCGGGACCTATATTCTTCTGTACGCCGCCGTAGATCACACCGTACTTTGTCACGTCCACCGGCTCTGACAAAAAGCAGGAGGAAACATCCGCCACCAGTGTCTTGCCCTTTGTATTGGGAAGGGTCTTATATTTTGTGCCGTAGATCGTATTGTTTTCACATATGTATACATAATCGGCGTCCTCGCTGATAGGAAGGTCGCTGCAGTCCGGAATATAGGAAAAGGTTTTGTCCTCGGAAGATGCGATCTTGTTCGCCTTTCCGTATTTGGACGCCTCCTGAAACGCCTTTTTTGCCCACTGGCCGGTTACGATGTAATCCGCCACCTTGTTCTTCATAAGGTTCATCGGGATCATGGAAAACTGAAGGGAAGCGCCACCCTGTAAGAACAGCACCTTGTAATTGTCAGGAATGTTCATCAGATCGCGAAGATCCTGCTCAGCCTCCGTGATGATCTCTTCAAAAGCCTTGGAGCGATGGCTCATCTCCATCACTGACATGCCGGTACCGTTGTAGTCCAGCATCTCATCCGCCGCTTCCTTTAAAACCTCCTCCGGCAGCACTGCCGGGCCTGCTGAAAAATTATAAACTCTGCTCATGTTGACTCCTTTCCTGCGCTTTCTAAACGCAGTCACCTTTTTAATGATTTATTTTATGAAATTCCGATCTTTTGCGTCTTTGCCGTTTACACAGTCATTTCAGCACAGGATCATCGTTTCTTAAGATCGTCGCCGTCAAACGCCTCTTCGATAGGCGCGCCCGGAGAAACCATAGGAAATACCTTGTCGTCGCTGTCGATGATGCAGTCGATGACGACCGGCCTGTTCAGCGCCATAGCCTTCTCGATCGCGGGAAGCACCTCTTCCTGCTTCGTCACCCGAATGCCCACAGCGCCCATTGCCTCCGCAAATTTAACAAAATCCACACTGTCCTGAAGCACCGTATGGGAATAACGTTTTCCGTAGTACAGGGTTTGCCACTGGCGAACCATGCCCAGCACATGATTGTTAATGATAACCTCGATCACCGGGATATTTTCACGGACTGCCGTGGCGATCTCATTCATATTCATACGGAAACAGCCGTCGCCCGCAATGTTGAACACCGGCTTGTCGGGGAAAGCGGTTTTTGCGCCCATACTGGCGCCAAGGCCATAGCCCATAGTCCCCAGACCGCCGGAAGAAAGCAGTGTGCGGGGCATCCTGTACTTAAAAAACTGGGCCGCCCACATCTGATGCTGCCCTACCTCGGTAACGATGATCGCATCCTCACCTGCAGCCTTGTAGATCTGCTCCACCACATAGGGGCCCGTCAGGCCTTCCGGATTATATTTCAGCGGGTAAGTCTTCTGCAGCTTGCTGATATGCGCAAGCCATGTTTCATGGGAATGGTTTTCGAGAAGAGGCAGAAGCCGCTGCAGCACATCCTTCAGGTCGCCGATCAGGCGGATATCCGCACGGATATTTTTGTTAATCTCTGCAGGATCGATATCAATGTGGATGATCTTGGCATTTCTGGCAAACTTCTTTGCGTTTCCGATCACACGGTCGCTGAACCTTGCGCCGAGAACAATGAGAAGATCGCACTCTGTCACCCCAAGATTGGAGGTCTTGGTGCCGTGCATACCCAGCATACCGGTGTAAAGGGGATGTGTGCCGTCAAAAGCGCCTTTACCCATCAAGGAATCTGCCACAGGCGCGTGTACCTTTTCCGCAAAAGCTCTCACTTCCTTGTACGCATTGGAAATGACCGCGCCGCCGCCCACAAAGATGTAAGGACGTTCGGATTTGTTGATCAGCTTCACCGCTTTGTTCAGGTCTTCCTCTATAATCGTGTCGGTACGGTGGGTAATGGGCGCAGGCTCCATAGGCTCATATTCTGCCATGTTCGCCGTTGCGTCCTTTGTGATATCCACGAGCACAGGACCGGGACGTCCGGACTGCGCAATGGAGAATGCCCGCCGGATCACAGGGGCAATGTCCTTTACATCCTTCACAATAAAGCTGTA
Organism: uncultured Lachnospiraceae bacterium; assembly: GCA_947625995.1. Lineage (GTDB taxonomy): Bacteria > Bacillota > Clostridia > Lachnospirales > Lachnospiraceae > CANQUC01. The sequence continues at coordinate 8,608 of CANQQN010000033.1, read as the reverse complement.
TTTTGTGATCGGCGTCACAATACCCGCGATATCTACCTCCTGAAAAGAATCCTTCCCCAGAAGATTTGTCGCCACGTTAGCAGTGATGGCAACAAGGGGTACGGAATCCATATAAGCGGTGGCGATACCGGTCACCAGATTAGTGGCTCCGGGGCCGGAAGTAGCCATGCAGACCCCTACCTTGCCGGTAGCCCGAGCATATCCGTCCGCAGCGTGAGAAGCGCCCTGCTCATGGGAAGTAAGCACATGGCGGATCTCGTCCTTGTGTTTGTAAAGTTCATCATAAATATTCAAAATCGCGCCGCCCGGATAGCCGAACACCGTATCCACACCCTGTTCCTTCAGACAGGCGATCACGATTTCTGACCCGTTTAATTGCATATATATTCTCCTTCAAGTATTATTTTAATTCCAGCACCGCGCCTCTGTTGCCGGAGGTCACCATTTTTTCATATCTGGCCAGATATCCCGTAGTCACCTTGAGTTCTCTGGGCTTCCAGTTTTTCTTTCTCTCCGCCAGTACTTCATCGGAGACAAGGACATCCAACGTATTCTTCGGAATGTCGATCCTGATGATATCGCCCTCCTCGATCAGGGCAATGGGGCCGCCTACTGCCGCCTCAGGGGATACATGACCGATAGAAGCGCCTCTGGATGCGCCGCTGAAACGTCCGTCCGTAATGAGGGCGACACTGCTGCCAAGACCCATGCCCGCAATGGCGGAAGTAGGATTTAACATCTCTCTCATACCGGGGCCGCCCTTGGGGCCTTCATAGCGGATAACCACCACATCGCCCGACAGGATCTTACCGCCCTTGATGGCGTCGATGGCGTCCTCCTCGCAGTCAAACACCCTTGCGGGGCCTTCATGCACCATCATCTCAGGTACCACCGCAGAGCGCTTTACAACCGCCGTATCCGGAGCGATATTGCCTTTCAGCACTGCAATGCCACCAGTCTCGCTGTACGGATTGTCGATGGGACGGATCACGTCCGGGTTTGTATTCACACAATCCTTGATATTCTCGCCTACCGTCTTTCCGGTGACTGTCATGCAGTCCGTATTCAACAGGTTCTTTTTGTTCAATTCGTTCATCACCGCGTAAACGCCGCCGGCCTCGTTAAGCTCCTCAATATAAGTATGGCCTGCAGGCGCAAGATGACACAGATTCGGCGTTCTTGCGCTGACCTCGTTTGCCAGTTCGGGAGAAAGCTCCATGCCAATCTCATGGGCGATAGCCGGAAGATGCAGCATGCTGTTGGTAGAACATCCCAGCGCCATATCTACTGCCAGCGCGTTCATAATCGATTCCTTTGTGATAATGTCACGGGGTCTGATATTCTTCTTTAAAAGCTCCATCACCTGCATACCAGCGTGCTTTGCCAGACGCAGCCGCTCGGAATATACGGCGGGAATGGTCCCGTTACCCTTTAAGCCCATACCAAGAGCTTCCGTCAGGCAGTTCATGCTGTTGGCGGTATACATACCGGAACAGGAGCCGCAGGTAGGACAGGTCTTGTTTTCAAATTCTGTCAGTTCTTCCTCGGTGATCTTCCCTGCAGCGCAGGCGCCTACCGCCTCAAACATACTGGAAAGACTGGTCTTTCCGCCTTTCACATGACCGGCAAGCATGGGGCCGCCGCTGACAAATACTGTGGGAACATTGACGCGGGCCGCGGCCATCAGAAGACCGGGTACATTTTTATCACAGTTCGGCACCATCACCAGCGCGTCAAACTGATGGGCGATGGCCATCGCCTCTGTAGAATCCGCGATCAGATCTCTGGTGACCAGAGAATATTTCATACCGATATGTCCCATGGCAATACCGTCGCAGACAGCGATCGCCGGGAAAACAATAGGGGTGCCGCCTGCCATGGCCACGCCCATCTTTACCGCTTCCACGATCTTGTCAAGATTCATATGGCCCGGAACGATCTCATTGTAGGAACTGACGATGCCCACCAAAGGACGGTCCATCTCTTCCTTTGTCAGTCCAAGGGCGTTGAACAGGGATCTGTGGGGAGCCTGCTGCATCCCCTTCGTTACATTATCACTCTTCATACGATCTGTCATCCTTTCTATGATCGGGACGCCCGCCTGTATCTCGCAGACAGGGCCGCCTGACCGATCTAAATATAATTTTATTTCTGAATCCTCTTTGCGATCTCGTCGCCCATCTGTGTGGTGCCTACCTTTATGCATCCATTTGAATAGATATCGCCGGTGCGGTACCCTTCCGCAAGCACCTGCTTCACCGCAGCCTCCACGCTGTCCGCCTCCTGATCCAGATCAAAGGAATAGCGAAGCATCATTGCCGCGGAAAGAATGGTTGCAATGGGGTTTGCAAGATCCTGCCCCGCAATATCCGGCGCGGAGCCGTGGCTTGGCTCATAGAGGCCGAATTTCGTCTCATTTAAGCTGGCGGAGGACAACATCCCGATGGAGCCTGTCACCATGCTGGCCTCGTCGGAAAGGATGTCGCCGAACATGTTCTCCGTAAGGATCACATCAAACTGCTTAGGATCCCGCACCAGCTGCATGGCGCAGTTGTCCACCAGCATATGCTCCAGCGTGATGTCGGGGTAATCCTTTGCCACCTCTTCCACCACTTTCCTCCAGAGACGGGAGGAATCCAGCACGTTGGCCTTATCCACGCTGGTCACCTTTTTTCTCCTCTTGCCCGCAATATCGAAGGCGCGGACGGCAATGCGGCGGATCTCATTTTCGTTATATGTAAGGGTATCCTTTGCGGTAAGCACGCCGTTTTCCTCTGTGGTGCCCCGCTCGCCGAAATACAAACCGCCGGTAAGCTCTCGCATGATCACCAGATCAAAGCCGTCCCCGATGATCTCGTCCCGCAGGGGACAAGCCGCCTTCAGTTCCTCATAGAGATAGGCGGGGCGGACGTTTGCGAAAAGCTTCAATTCCTTGCGAATCTTTAACAGTCCAGCTTCCGGCCGCAGATTGGGAGGAAGCTGATACCAAGGAGATGTAGAGGTATTGCCCCCGATAGAACCCATCAAAACCGCATCGGCTGCCTTTGCCCTCTCAATCGTCTCGTCTGTAAGGGGAACGCCGTTGACATCAATGGACGCGCCGCCCATCAGCAAATCCTCATAGTGAAATGTATGTCCGAAGGTGCTCCCTACTTTATCCAGCACCTTCCTTGCTTCTCTGATGATCTCGGGACCGATCCCGTCCCCTGCGATAACCGCTACATGAAATTCCATGATAAACCTCCCGTTCTAAAAAACATTATCCATTATTATATCTCTTTTTACTATGTTTTTCAACAAAAATAATTGTTCCCATACGGTGGAAAAATCTTCTTACAAAACAAAAAGGGACCTTACAATATCCGGTGCACCGCACCTTCTTCGTAAAATCCCCATAATCCGTAAAACATAACCCTTATTCTTCGTCCTTTTCAACCTGCACGATGGCGCTTTTCTGCATCGGGATCCGGCAGTTTTTATTATTGCCGAACTCAACGATGACCGTATCGTCTGTAATATCGATCACTGTACCGTAAAAACCGCTGGATGTCAGGATCGTATCGCCGCATTCCATTTCCGCCAGCATGGCGTCCAGACGTTTCTGTTCCTTCTTCTGGGGACGGATCATCACAAAATAGAAAAATGCACCGATGACGACTACATACAAAATGATCACGATCAGGCTCATGCCGCCTGTCTGTGCGGTATTGGCGCTGTTTTCTGCAACTATCATTGCGAAATCTGACATAGGAATCTCCTCCACTTCCTCGCTTCGTTTTACACTCTTTTATCACTATACACAATATTTAAGAGAAAAACAACCCCTAAATTGCCGAATATTTTAACAAAACAGGGACTTTTATTACTCAACATCACCCGAAACGGCCTGTAGCTTTTTCTCCTTATAGCTTCTGTAATCCCCCCGGTCAATGGCGTCCCTGATCTCCGTCATCATGGTATTATAAAAATACAGGTTATGGAGCACGCAGAGCCGCATGCCCAGCATCTCCTTTGCTTTTAACAGATGACGGATATACGCCCGGCTGTAATGCCTGCAGGCAGGACACCCGCAGCCCTCCTCAATGGGCCGTCCGTCCGTCTCATACTTCTGATTGAACAGATTCAGCTTGCCATGATTGGTATACACATGCCCATGACGGCCGTTTCTGGAAGGATATACGCAGTCAAAAAAGTCAACGCCTCTCTCCACGCCCTCCAGAATATTGGCGGGCGTCCCTACTCCCATAAGATACACCGGCTTGTTTTCCGGCAGGCAGGGCACGGTCTCATCCAAGATTCGGTACATTTCCGCATGGGTCTCTCCCACGGCAAGACCGCCGATGGCGTAACCGTCCAGATCCAACGCGGCGATCTGCTTCGCATGCTCCCTTCTGATATCCTCATAGGTGCCGCCTTGATTGATCCCAAACAGCATCTGCCGGGGATTTACCGTGTCGGGAAGACTGTTCAGGCGTTTTAATTCATCCCGGCACCGCACAAGCCATCTGGTAGTACGGTCAACGGAAGCCTGCATGTATTCCCTTGTAGCGGGATAGGGAGGACACTCGTCAAAGGCCATGGCGATGGTGGAGCCCAGGTTTGACTGGATCTGCATACTCTGTTCCGGCCCCATGAAAATCTTCCTGCCGTCGATGTGAGAATTGAAATACACGCCTTCTTCCTTGATACTGCGCAGGCTGGCCAGAGAAAACACCTGAAAGCCGCCGCTGTCGGTGAGAATGGGCCTGTCCCAGTTCATAAACCTGTGAAGGCCGCCCATCTGTTTCACAATATGGTCTCCCGGACGCACGTGCAGATGATAGGTATTGGAAAGCTCCACCTGCGTACCGATCTCCTTTAGGTCAACTGTGGAAACGGCCCCCTTAATGGCGGCCGCTGTACCTACATTCATAAACACCGGCGTCTGTATATCACCGTGCACGGTATGCAGCAGGCCACGTTTGGCGCGGCCGTCTTTTTTTAATAACTGATACATAAAATTCTCCGATCCGGAGCGTTTCCAAAACGGCGCTACGGCCGCTTCGCAAGGATCCGCAAATAGCGTTTCGGATCAGTCGGCAATGAGATCTGAAACGCTTCCTCAAAATTTCAAATCAATCGTGCTACAAGACCATAAGCAATGTCCCGGCGGTGATCAAAAGACAGCCGATCACCGACTTCACCGTAAACTGCTCATGGAGAAAGAACACAGCCAGAACAAATGTGATCACCACGCTCAGCTTGTCCACCGGCACTACCTTAGAAGCATCTCCCACCTGCAGCGCCCTGTAATAACAAAGCCAAGAGGCGCCTGTCGCAAGACCTGACAGGATCAAAAAAATCCAGCTTTTCTTTGTAACCTCCAAGATTCCATGCTGCGCATTGGTCAGAAACACCATGCCCCATGCCATGATTACCACCACCACTGTCCTCAGCGCGGTGGCAAGATTGGAATCCACTCCATCAATACCGATTTTCGCCAGAATTGAAGTCAGCGCCGCGAATACCGCCGACAGCAAGGCGTAGACAAACCACATCATTACGATCATCTCCAAGCATACATTATAATGAATTGACAGCGGGAAAGCAATTATTATTTTATATCTCTTGCCACTTTCCGCCGGATTTTGTATAATAGTTTCAGAAATTTACATTGTTCTGGAGAAAGGAAGATGCGCATGTCAGGATCCACGTTCGGTTCTATCTTTAAAATTACCACTTGGGGGGAGTCCCACGGCAAAGCGATCGGCGTAGTCATTGACGGATGCCCGGCGGGGCTGCCTCTCTGTGAGGAAGACATACAGAAGTATCTGGACCGCAGGAAACCCGGCCAATCAAAATTCACCACAAAACGCAGTGAAAGCGACAAGGTGCAGATCTTATCCGGCCTCTTCGACGGAAAAACCACCGGAACCCCCATTTCTCTGATGGTGATGAACGAGGACCAGCGTTCGCGGGATTACGGCAATATCGCGGAGACATACCGGCCCGGTCATGCAGATTACACCTTTGACCAGAAATACGGATTCCGGGATTACCGCGGCGGCGGGCGTTCCTCCGGCCGTGAGACCATTGCCAGAGTAGCCGCGGGAGCGGTGGCATGCAAACTTCTCTCCTATCTGGGTATAACAGTAACCGCCTACACAAAATCCATAGGCGGTATCGAGATCTCACCACAAAATTTTGATCTGTCTGCACGCGACAGCAATCCGTTTTATATGCCGGACGCAAAGGCTGCCGTGGATGTAGAGGCGCTTGTTTCCGAATGCATGGAACAGAAAGATTCCGTCGGCGGCGTGGTGGAATGCGTGGTAAAGAATATCCCTGCCGGCGTAGGAGATCCCTGCTTTGAAAAGCTGGACGCCAACCTTGCGAAGGCCCTGATGTCGGTAGGCGCCGTAAAAGCTGTGGAGATCGGAGACGGCGTGGCTGCCGCAGCCTCCCGAGGCTCCCAAAACAATGATTCCATGTACTATGAAAACGGCATTTTAACCAAAAAGAGCAATCACGGCGGTGGGATCTACGGCGGCATCAGCGACGGCAGCGATATCATCCTGCGGGCCCACATCAAACCCACACCCTCTATCGCAGCCGACCAGAACACCGTCACCCGTTCCGGGGAAAACGTAACGCTCTCCATTCACGGAAGGCACGATCCGGTCATCGTTCCAAGAGCCGTTGTGGTGTTGGAATCCATGACCGCCCTGACAGTGCTGGACGCCCTTCTGGCATCCATGACATCCCGGCTGGACAAAATAGCCGCCTTCTTCCAAAGATAACACCAATCATAAACGAACGAAAAGGATGCCGGTTGCCGACATCCTTTTTCATACATCTTTTGGTCTATTCACCCTTCCAGTTTCACTACCAGAGAACAGTTTGGCGTCTCGATATACTTGGGCGCGCTGTTCATGGCAATGGTTCCGTTCTCATAATTGACCGTAAAAGTGGTGATAGAGTTTGACTCATGGTTCAACGCAAGCACATGTCTGTTGTCCGGGAACACATCAATATCTTTGGGATAATCCCCGCTTACCGGCAGTACGCAGAGCTTTTCCAATACACCTGTCTCCTGATCCATCCTGAAAATGCCGATGCTGTTCTCTCCTGCGTTGGAGCAATACAGATACTGTCCGTCGGCAGAGATCTTCATGCCGGAAGCGGCACTGCTCGTCACCGTCTTGTCGTCCACAGTGCTGATCTTATCGATCCTTTCAAATCTCGGAGCCTTGCCTGAGCCGTCGTATTCATATTCAAGAATGTAATTTTTCAATTCGCAGATCACATAGGCAAACCGCCCGTCATTGCTGAACACCATTCTGCGGGGCGCAGATTCCAGAGGACAATGAAGAATATCCACCAGCCTCAGCTTGCCGGTGACCTGATCCAGCGAATAGATCTTTACGTGATCCACACCCAGATCGATGGCGCAGACATATTTATCGTCCGGAGTCGGCACTACGCCGTTTACATGCGGCCGGAAATTCCTCTCCGCGACGCTTCCCATGCCTTTGTGAAAGATCCCGTCGCATATCTCCCCGATAGATCCGTCCTTATTGATGCGAAGCACCGTGACCTTTCCGTCGTGATATCCCGCCACAAACAAGAACCTGTCTTTTGAGTCTGTGGAAAGGTGGCAGCCTCTCATCCCGCGGATGCCGGCCTGATTGATAAATTCAAGGTCACCGTCCGGCAGTATCCGAAAGGCTTCGACGCCTTCGTCACAGATAGAATACAAAATATTTTTTGTATGGGATTTCACCATATAAGACGCATTATTAATGGGAACGACCTTTCTCTCTGCCAGTGTGCCATTCTCCACATCCATGTCATAAATATGGATCCCTACGCTTGTACCGTGTGTATAAGTTCCCACATACAGAACATACCTGCTCATGAAAAACTCCCCTTCCTTATGTCGATCGATATCTATGTCGCTTTGCATCAGCCACGGTCGGGAAATCCGACCTTGCGCTGTACCTTGCGAAGCGTTTTCATTGCATAGTAATTCGCCTTTTCCGCGTTATTTTTGACGATACCCTGCAAGTAGGCTTTATCCTTCAAGATCCGGTCAAAGCGCTCCTGCAACGGCCGCAGCTGGTCAACAACCACTTCACCTACCGCTTCTTTAAATACCCCGTAGCCCTTGCCGTCAAATTCTTTCTCCACATCCTCCGGCTTCACTCCGGTCATGGCACAATAGATATCGATGAGATTCTTAATGCCCGGCTTGTCATCCCGGTACAGGATCTCACTGCCGGAATCTGTCACCGCCCGCTTACACTTGCGCATAATGGTATCTGGATCGTCTGTCAGATAAATACTCGCGTTGGGATTTTCATCGGACTTCGACATCTTTTTGGTGGGATCCTGAAGAGATTTGATGCTGGCCCCGGTCTTGCCCAGATAAGCCTCCGGAACGGTAAATACATCTCCGTAAATCTTGTTAAACCGCTGGGCGATATCTCTGGTAAGCTCTAAATGCTGCATCTGATCCAGTCCTACCGGCACCACATCCGCCTGATACAGCAGAATATCCGCCGCCATCAGCACAGGATAGGTAAAGAGACCCGCATTGATATTGTCCGCATGCTTGCGGCTCTTGTCC
>CANQQN010000032.1 GCA_947625995.1 uncultured Lachnospiraceae bacterium | reverse complement strand
TCTTTCAACTTGCTAAGGGTTTTGACTTTCTGAAAAGACGATTCCGTTAATGCGTCTATTTTTGATCGCAAAGCGGAAATTCTTTCACTGATGATTGTTTCTTCTCTTTCTTTTTCCTTCAGTTCCTCCACTATTTGTTGCTGAATAGCCAATGGCGGTACAGGAATCTTAATGTTCCCGATCGTGCTGCCCAGATTATTGATATTGGCTCCGGTGCTTCCCTGCCCCAAAATAGCTCTGTATGGAGCGGAGGCCAACACCGCCCACAAATATTTCATTGAAATAGTTTTCGATCTTCTGCGCAGGATTCCCATAAACCCACCTGCAAAAAATGGTGTGTCCTGTTCGATCATTGCGCATTTTCCAACATGTTCTTTGCTTCCACTGGATAGGCAGATAAAAATGTCGTCTTTTTTCAGGCGTTTTTCATCGCTTAGAGGAAAATCCTCCCTCAAATAAATTTCCTTAACAATTTGTAGCGTACAATCATTGGAAATATTGTCCGCAGTCAAGATCACCTTGCCGCTTTCTTCAACAATCTGATCGTTTTTATCATAGGTCACGCCCCCGATCACGTGAACCAAGGATCTTAAGGCGACCATCGGATACCCGGAACTGATCTTTATCCGTTTTCCCAAATTGATCTTTATATCAAATCTGCTTGTTCCATACTCTATAAATTTGAATAATCGTCCATAAAATACATTATTTTCCAGAGTTGAGTCAACTTTGACTTTTTCTCCCAAAAAAGAACGATAAATATAACTGCTGGCCTTCTGCGGATTTAAAAGATCATCTTTGTCGTACAATTCCGTACCACCGGGAAGCCAATGCAAACCCTCTCTTCCACGGCGCTCACTGAATTCATAACCGAGGAATTTCTTTTCTTCTTTTCCTTTTCCGGTTTTGATCAAAACAATCGTCTGATTGTAGGTCAATAAAAAATACAAAAGTTTTTCCTTTTCAATTTCAATCGCCTTTGCACGGAAGTCCTCTCCAAATGCCGCTATATAATCCTTATAAAGTTCTTGAGATTTAACAGTTACACTGGGATCCCCATTAAAAATACTTACATAATCTTCAAAGGACACGCCATCATATACGTTAGTGACATAGGTAGAAAAAGCATTTTCAATGCCCGATACTGTAACATCATTCAATGAAGAAAAGAAACGGTCCACCGCATGCGAAATCATCATATGTTCGTCGTTGCTGCGACGCTCCAGAAACAAAATAACAGTGCTCGTATTCGTCTTCATAAAAGTATTCGCGCCAGCTTCGACAATTGCCTTCACCTTGAAATACTGTAATAAGATTGCCCGCGCCTTTGCATGTATGCCACTGTTTGTCAGAATAGAACTCGGAAGGATTATCGCGGCCCATCCGCCGACTTTTAAAAGCTGTTTCATACGTTCTACAAAGAGACATTCGATCTCGGAGCTGCTATCAGTAAGCTTTGCATATAATGCAAACGACTCTTCTCCATGCTCAATGGTATTTTTAAACGCTTCAACAGAATACGGCGGATTGGAGATCAAAATATCGAATTTCCCGTTATCCTGTTCAGAAGCTCCTAAAAGCTTTCCCCTGAATGCCTTTGATCTTGTAAAACTGTCTAATCCGTTTGCCCAAACCACATTTGCCTCTCCGTCTCCATTAAAAAACGCGCTGACTTTTGTAGTCTTGACAAGCCTATTGTCCAGATCGATCCCATATACCGTATCTTTTGCCCAAAGAAATTTTGTGTAACCTTGCCACGCATGGAAAAGGTTCTTAATTCTCGGGGACGTGTGAGAGACGTCAATCCTGCTGTCAATGATCCCCTGCATCTGGGACATATATTCCGTCAGGAAATGGCCGCTTCCACAAGCATAATCAATTACCGTTGGCAAGGGTTCCTCTTGACGTTCGTTTACTCTTTCTTGAACAAGCTCAGCCAATGGAAGAGAGGAAATGATAAAACGGGTGATCGGGACAGGCGTAAAGAATTGTCCTGCCTCCTGCTTCATACTTGTATTCAATAGCAATTCAAAAAAGTTGCCCAGAAATTCATGTTTTTGTTCGTAACGGAACTTATACACTTGAAGTAATTCAACAATTTCACGTACTACCTTTGCGTTTAACTCAAAAGTCCTATCGTCCTGAACTTCAACAAAGGCGAAATTAGGACTTTTTTTCAACCGCGTATCCGTGTACATTTTCATGATCCACTGTTTTGTCTGAGGATCTTCAATGTTTGCTAACTTTTCAGAGACTTCCCGTTGCTCGTAATCAATCACCCTTATTTCAAGAAACCTCCACATTCCCCTTTTATAGAGATCGTTCAAGCGCAATTGAAGACTTTCATTTGTATCGCTTTCCAGCCACTGAAATTCCAGTTCATCTTCAGGATTCTTATCTGTCTCATCGATAATCTTGCACACAAAAAGATTCAACAGCTTATTAAATGCATTGGGCTTATCGGAAATTGCGTTATGACGTAATATCTCCATGATCTGGTTATATATCTTCCCGCCATGTTCTTCTGCAAGAACTTGCAATTTGCCATAAGTAAGCGCCTTGTGCGTGACATCATATGGAATGGCATATTCTTCAAAAATCCCATTATCCTTAAAATTTTTATTCCAATGATCATATATTTCTTTTACCCCGGATAAACCTGCCCACGTTGGCTCAACATCAACAACGATATTTTGATACTCTCTGTCATCGCCTACAGAAGAAGTATAAAGACACAAAAACTTAGCGGCTCTGTCGTTGACATAATAAGTAAATAATTGCCCACCGCTTTTGAGCATTTTGTTTCGTTCCTTATCAAACTCAGATCCCCAAGTTTTACATTCGATCATCAAAAAGGGAATATTGTCAGTGGTCTTGATCAGAATATCAAGCCTGCCCGAGCGCCCGCGTCCGGAAGGATAGGTCTTTTCTAACTCAATACAAGATGGAGAATATCCTTTTTCCAGTAATCGATCTATGCACTCCAACACGACAAGGTTTTCTGCCTGTGAAAAATTACTTGTGGACTTTTCCCAAACCTTGATGGTCTGTGTGAGATTTTCATCAGAATCATATAGTATTCTTTCTCTGTTTAGATCCACAAAAATCATATAGTTATCATGAGGAACATAGCATTTGCAATAAATACCATTTTCCCCGTCTCGGGGGATAAAACCTATTTTTGTTATCAACTTCTTGATCTCGTTGCTGTTCGGTTTCATGTATGTAACCCTCCCTGAGTACAATAACCCATATTGATTATACCATAAATATAGAGCGCTGCCAAGACTATTCCACCACCATACAGTCCCCAAATTGCCGTTATCACTTTTATCTCCGCCCGGATGATCCGGGCGGAGCTTATCTGAAGGTATTTTAGAAAGGAGTCCATGCCGTTTGTATATCTCTGCGGGTGAGGCGATGAACGGAGCCGGAATCCCAAGGGATGCCGCTCAGGAAACAGGCAGAAAAAAATGACCCCGCACACGCCGCAGGAAGCGCTCTCTGTAGCAACAGAGCCGCAGCCTCCGCCCTCATTGGAATCATCTTTTGTACGACATTATTCTTTTGTAATAAGACATCTTTTGTAGATCATGATTCTTTTGTATGACATGATTATACATCTTACGACAGAAAAATGCAACCCTTTTTCAAAAAAATCCGAACATTTTTTCGTTTTTTTGAAAATTAAAACTATTGTCTCGTTTTTTTACTTCTCCCCACACGACGTTTTCTCTCATAGGAAATTCGGAGAGATTTCCTATGAAAGGAAAAGGGAAGAAAAAGGAGAGCATCCCACAAGCCGCGCAGCGGCCTGCAAAACGCTCTCCGAAAACTGTTTTCTAAAATATAAAAAGCTACAGCAATCACCGGATCAATAGGCCTTGCCCCAGATCACCAGCTTGTCCGCCGGCCTGCCACAGCAAACACATCTGTCTCCGATGGCTTTGGCGCCAAAGGGCATACAGCGGGAGGTAGCAGTGGTGTCCTCCTTGATCTTTGCCTCGCATTCCTCATCGCCGCACCACATGGCCTTCACAAAGCCGGGCTTTTCGTCCATGATCTGCCGGAAGCTGTCATAGTCCTGCGCCTCGTAGATATGGGCGTTCATGTGCGCCCTTGCCCGCTCCAGCATCTCCGTCTGCATAGCGTCCAGTACCTCTTTTACCTTTGCCTCGATATCGTCCAGACTGCAGACGATCTTTTCCCGGGTGTCCCTGCGCACGATCACGCACTGGTTGGCCTCGATGTCCTTCGGCCCGATCTCCACACGGAGGGGGAAGCCCCGCATCTCCTGCTCGGAAAATTTCCAGCCGGGACTCTTGTCGGAATCGTCCACCTTCACTCGGAACGCACTGAGGCGCTTTTTCAGTTCCGCCGCCTTTTCCAGCACCCCTTCCTTCCGCTGCTGGATAGGGATGATCACGATCTGGGTAGGCGCAATGGCAGGCGGCAGCACAAGTCCGCTGTCGTCCCCGTGCACCATAATGATGGCGCCGATGATACGGGTGGAAAGCCCCCATGAAGTCTGGTGCACATATTTCAGCGTATTGTCTTTGTCTGTAAACTGGATATCGAAAGCCTTTGCAAAGCCGTCCCCGAAGTTATGGCTGGTGCCGGACTGCAGCGCCTTGCCGTCGTGCATCATGGCCTCAATGGTGTAGGTAGCGTTGGCCCCCGCGAATTTCTCCTTATCGGTCTTGCGGCCTTTGATCACCGGGATGGCAAGCACCTGCTCGCAGAAATCCGCGTACACATTCAGCATCTGTACGGTGCGCGCCTCGGCCTCCTCCTCGGTTGCATGGGCGGTATGGCCCTCCTGCCACAGAAATTCTCTGGAACGCAAAAACGGACGTGTGGTCTTTTCCCAGCGTACAACAGAGCACCACTGATTATAAAGCCTCGGCAGATCTCTGTAAGACTGTATGTCATTGGCGTAAAAGTCGCAGAACAGCGTCTCGGAGGTGGGGCGCACGCAGAGCCGCTCCTGCAGAGGCTCCAGTCCGCCGTGGGTGACCCATGCCACCTCGGGGGCAAATCCCTCCACATGATCCTTCTCCTTCTGCAGCAGACTTTCCGGAATGAACATAGGCATACATACATTCTCCACGCCTGTCTCCTTAAATCTGCGGTCCAGTTCCTTCTGGATATTTTCCCAGATGGCGTAGCCCGCGGGCTTGATCACCATGCAGCCCTTCACGCTGGAATACTCGATCAATTCCGCCTTTTTCACCACATCCGTGTACCATTGGGCAAAATCCTCTTCCATGGACGTGATCGCTTCTACTAATTTCTTGTCCTTTGCCATATCGGTCTCCTTCTTCGCTATTGATCTTTTTTGCGGCTTTCAAAATATACAAATCTGTCGATGGCCTGCAGAATATCCGCAAAGCATTCTCTTGGCGCAGCATCGATATATTTTTTCAGGATATCCTTTTCCTTATCGCCGCGGTATCTTCCATAAAATATATCATATAAATTGTGTCCGCGCACGTAAATTTTTATGGTTTCAATATTCTTTTTCAGATCCTCCTTGGAACGGAACTGCAAACCAAACCGTTTGGCCATCCGTTTCCAGCTTGTGAGCTTATACAGATAGGATCTGTATTTGTCATACAAGATCTGATAAAATTCTTCCTGATCCTTCAGGACCCCAATCTTCTCCATCACCGCGGGATCCAGAAAATAATTCTCGAAAGAATAGTACTTTAAGATCAGCACATTTTTGGGCTGCACCCTCGGCACGCTGCCCTGCCCTTCCTCATGGGCCCGCTGCTCATAGTAGCTGCAAAGCTGCCTAACCAGATGCTTCGGGTTCTTGCCGTCGCTGTCACGGATCATCAAAAACTGATCCTTCAAATACAACTGGTTGATATATTTCAGATTGGCGTAGGTCTTAATATTGGTGCAGCTGTTGGTGGGCACGATGCTGATGCGCTGCAGCATCCCGTCCTCGTCGTAGATCTCGGAATAATACTTTTCCAGAAGCAGGGGCAGGCGGTTCCTGTCCTGCTTACCCTCCACAATGAACACAAAGCTGACGTTCATCAGATCGTTGGCGGTGTACCCCAGATCGTCCAGAATCTCGTCGATATCCACGTTTTCCCTGACGATGGTAGTATAATCCTTATCCAGCACCACCTGTTTGATCTGCTTCTGGGTGAAGTTGAAGATCATGTTGGGCGAATGGGTGGAAAAAATGATCTGATTCTTCTTTGACAGCCGGTAGAGGATTTCCCCCGCCACCTTCTGCAGTTGGGGATGCAGATAGTTCTCCGGATCTTCGATCATAATGATGCAGGGCATCCCGTTCTCCCCTGCGATATAAGCCTCCAGAAGAGATAGCAGATAGATGCTTCTGGTGCCCTCGCTCATCAGTTGCATGCTGCCGCTCAGATTCCGCTCTTTGTTGACGATCAGCGTATCCAGACTGAACATGTTCTCCCGGTTTAGCTGCATGGTAAACCGGATCTCTTGGGCGGGCCCGTTGTTTTTCTGGAAACAGGCGTTGACCTTCTCCGAAAACTGCCGGATGTTCAGATGATGGATCTGGTATTCCAGCAGGCGGGCGCTCTCGATGACCGACAACTCCAGCGGCTTCTTTTGCTGAATCCTGCCGATGCACTGAAAACAGTGGTTGCAGGTTTTCTTCTCATCAAACATACATTTCCCGCTCTGGACCTTTTCAAACACATCGCTGGCCTGCAGGGCAAAAATCTCCTGCTGAATAGCCTGTACGCTGCGGGAATTGTTGATATAATGGATCCTTGGAAAGATCTTTTTAATATTGTCGTTGATCCTTCCGCTTTGCTCCCGGAAGTATTTCCTGCCCTCGTAATTTGCCTCGAAGGTAAAAGACAGGCTCCCGCCCTCCGGCGGATGTACGCCGGCGGCATCTGCCTCCGTCCGTTCATCGGCCTCCTGCGCTTCCGGTTCCCTTACGGCCTCCTGTCCGGCCAAGCTCCCCTGACGGCTATCAGGCTCCGCCGGTTCCCGGACTGCTTCTTCCGGCACAAACTCCGGAAAACAGGCCTCAAAATCCTCCAGCCACCTTTCATACTGCTTTGCCCGGCTGATCACTCCGTTTTTGTGGAGCAGCCCCAGATCCTCCCCGGAAAACTCAAGCGTCATGCCAATCTCAATATTGGCGAGGGTATCCTGAAACATCCTTCGATCCACTTCCATAATACCTGCCACCATCAAAAGGGCATCGATCACCACCGTTTTGCCGGTATTGTTGCGGCCAACTAAGATCAAGGCGTTGTCCACTTCCTCCATATGGAGATACCGTATGGATTTGAAATTCTGAATCGTAAGCTTACTGATCTTCATGATTTCCCCTCATTGCGTCTTCACGCCAAATCTTCCATTGTCATTTTTTCTTCACGGAATACCCAAAGGAGCCCAACAGATCCTTCAGATCATAGTATTCGCCGTGGGAATAAACCATCGGATCCGCCTTCGCAAGGTCAAACCGGTTGTTTTCATCAACATACCGGTCGTCCACCGACACGCCGACCACCTCCGCCAGAAACATATCATGGCTGCCAAGAGGCAATATCTGGGTGACCCTGCACTCGATGTTTACAGGGCTTTCCTGTATAGAAGGAGCGCTCACCGCTTTAGAGGGCTGTCGGGTCAGCTTCATCTCCTTCCACTTGTCTACATTTTTTCCGGATCTGACACCACAGTAATCCGTGGCATAGGTCAGATCCTTCGTGGTCAGGTTGATCACAAATTCCCCGGTCTCCCTGATCATTTTGTAAGAATACCGCTCCGGACGCACGGAAATATACACCATGGGCGGATCGGAACAGGCAGTGCCTGTCCACGCCACGGTAAGAATATTGTCGTTGCCCTCTTTGTCGGCGCAGCTTACCATCACCGCCGGCAACGGATACAGCATGTTGCCGGGTTTATATTCTATCTTGCTCATCACTTGTCTCCTTTTTTTCAACGCTCAGATCAAATACCATTCTCTGTCCCGTCCGGGGATGAGAAAACCCCAAACGGTACGCGCACAGCTTCAATTGTCTGTCAGGCGCAAGTACAGTACCGTACTTCTGGTCTCCCGCAATGGGAACACCCCTTCCGAAAAGCTGTACCCGGATCTGATGATGCCGTCCGGTGCGCAAAATGATCTTCAAGAGCAGCCATTCTCCCCTTGTCTCAAGGATCTCATACTCCAGTTCTGCCCGCTTTGCCCCCGGTGTTTCTTCTGTCACGATCCGGGACAGGTTCGTCCTTCCGTCCTTCCACAAATAATCTGTCAGCGCTCCTTTTTGCGGCAGATCCGGAGCAGTCTCCTCCTGCCGGCAGATACAGAGATATTCCTTTGTGAGGCCTCCCTGCTGCACCTGTCCGGAAAGAGCGGCGGCCGCATTCGGCGTCTTTGCAAAGACCAGCAGGCCCTGCACCGGCTGATCCAGACGATGCACCACGGCAAGATAAGGGATCCCTGACGTCCCGCCGCCATGGTCCTTCTTCAGCATGCTTTCCAGATCTTTTACCCGCGCGGAAGCGCTCTGTACCGCAACGCCCGGCGCCTTTTTACAGACCAGCACACTTTCATCCTCATACAATACCGTAAAGGGCGGATCCGATTCCTCATGGCAGACAGCCTCCCACAACCGGAAGCGTGGGATCGCAAGGACCGTTCCTGCGGCCTTGTCATTCATCAACAACAACGCCCTTTTGCAGCATCACATTGGCGTACAGCGCCTTTTCGCTTGTGGCGATGATGGCATATGCGGTCTTTGCTTCCTCATAGAATGCAAAACGCTCGATATTCCCTACAGCGTCCGCACCACGGCTGTCATATTTCTTCACGATCTCCTTGTAAGTATCCCAGATGGGGGTCTCTACATCATCGCCGGGCATCACTTCCATAAGATTCATGGGCTTCTCCACATAAGTGTCGAGCGGAAATACCTGAAGGATCGCGTCCAAAAGCTCCGGCACGCCGTGGCCGTCACAGCGGATCACAATCGCGTTCTTGCCCATGGATTCCGCGGGGAAATTGCCGTCGGAGATCACCAGCCTGTCGCTGTGGCCCATTTCGCACAATACCTTTAACAACTGGGGAGATAAGATTTTCGGAATTCCTTTTAACATGATTTTTGACCTCTTTTCTTTTTGTTATTTTGTGAGCGGCCTGACGACAACCGCCCATTCCAATCTGACCTGTGCCTCATACCTGAAGGGTGATCACCCTGCCGCTTGGCTCGTAGGGACGGAACTCCACGCCTGCTGCCCGGAGCATTCGCTTGGACGCAACTACCGCCGGCGTTCCGTCATATTTGTCGTTTCCGTAAACAAGCGTTTTGATGCCCGACTGGATAATGGCTTTCGCGCATTCATTGCAAGGGAAAAGCGTCACATAGAGTTTTGCGCCTTCAAGACTTCCGCCCCGGTAATTTAAGATCGCGTTCAATTCTCCGTGGGTAGAATAAAAATATTTACAGTCCTCCGGGCTTTTCCCCTCCCGGTCCCAAGGGAACTCGTCATCAGAGCAGCCGTTGGGAAACCCGTTATAACCCATGGACAATATTTTATTTTCGTTGCTGACGATACAGGCGCCCACCTGCGTATTCGGATCTTTTGAGCGCTTGGCCGCCAGATAAGCAACTCCCATAAAATATTCATCCCAGCTGATATAATCCTTTCGTTTCTCTGTCATATGCTTCGTCCTCCCTATATACCTGTATTATACACATTGGAGAATGAAGTTGCAACCCCGAAGCCGCCCCATCCGCTACTGTTTCAGGTAATTCATGATCCCGTCGCACACTGCCTTCGCCACCTGTTTCTGGTAATCCTCCGTCACCAGCCGTTGCGCCTCGTTCCAATTGCTCAAAAACCCACATTCCACAATGACCGTAGGTGCCACCGTATGCCGCAGCATATAATAACTGTCGTTGGGCTTTGCCTGCCGTTCCTTGGCGGGCTTTAACTGCTCTGTCATAGTTTTCTGAATACACTCCGCCAGTCTGGCCCCCTCCGCGGACCCATCATAGTAAAATACCTGACAGCCGCTCTCGCCGCCCTGATGATAGCTGTTCTGATGTATGCTCACCGCGATGGCGCTGCCGGCGTCCTTGATAATGGCGCAGCGTTTCTGCATATCCTCACGTTTTTTGTTTGCGGCATACCGGCTGTAGAGACCGTCGTCAGTTTCTCTTGTCATTATAACGGTAATGCCCTGTTCCTCCAGTTCTTTCTTTAGAAACTTTGAAATGGCCAGATTGACATCCTTTTCTTTGGCGTCGTTGATGCCGATCTTTCCGGGATCTACACCGCCGTGGCCGGCGTCGATCACCACGCACTTACCCGGCGATTCCGTTTTTGTGTTTCCCACAGGCAGGTAATCACCGTTGGCCAGAAACGCGACGAGTACCAACACAAGAATGCCCACAAGCCACTCTATCTTCTTCTCCCACATATATACCCCATACTTCTGCGTTTTTCTGCTATATGCCATTTATATGCGCAAAAAAGCAGCGGCATTCATTCCTTTTGCCGCTGCCTGTTTGTCCGGCCTTGCAGATGCTTCTCTCCGCTCAGTCCGGCCCTTGTTCAATGATGGCGCCCAATTCGTCCCGGTCTCCTTTCGGATAATATTCTTCCAGTCCGGCGGGAGGCGGCCCCGTCACCGGCTTTCTGAAGCCTTCTGTTTCCTCCGCGCCGCAGACGCGAAATGTCCTGTTTCCCAGAGAAATGGCTGTCAGCGCCACAGCCCCCGTTTCCCCCGGCCTGTCCGCAATGACCGCCGTTCCGCCGGTGTCCATATATTCGATCAGCTTTTGACGCACCGCAAAATAACCGAAGGTTTCCATTCTGGCCATGGACTTGTTCAGTTCCAGACGGTATTCCTCCCGCCAGTCCCCGCCGGCCTCTCTGAAAAAACAGATATATTTTGCCCGGCGGCTGCCCTTGACGATACTCATCAGTTCTTTTTCCCGCTGCCGTTCTTCGGGACTGAAGCGCTCCAGCATCCGTTGGCAGCGCTCACAATGAAAAACGCCGTCCACTTCATACACGCAGTCCAAAATAAAAATACCGTGGGCCTCCTTTTCTTCTGTGGAAACCCGGTCCCCATAAGGCCGGTAAATGTCCCAGAAATCCATTAATTCCTCACGGTGCGCCCCGGCCTCCCCGCAATCGAAGAAATATTCCAGCACATCCTCCGATTCCAGCCGTCCGCGAAGCCGCTTCTTTAACTCCCTGTCACAGGCAGAAAGAGCCGCAAATACCGCTGCGCCGGCCTGCATTTTTTCTATAAAAAGCTCTGAAAGTCGCATATCTTTACCTCCGTTTCTATTATTTTACATCACTGCCCGTTAACATTATATTATGTTAAAACAACGTATGTAAAGTAAAACTTTTCAAAGCCTGCCATTTTCGTCCAAAAACACAAAAAGACGGCATAGTCCTCATCAAACTATCCGTCTTTTGTATCTGCTGAAGCTGTCCTGTGCCCGCAGGCGGCCATGCCTGCTTAAGCGTCCTCTTTCTTTACATAAACGATCCCAAAGGCGCCGATGCCGATATGGGTGCCGATGGTGGGCCCCACGCCCCGCAGCTTCGGTCTTCCGAAATCAAACCCCATCTTTTTCAGTGTGGCCACAAAGGAAAGGCAATTGGTCTTGTCATGGGTATAGATATAATATACCGGATAAGAAGTGTCGGGCATATTTTCCTCCACCAGCTTCGCCACCTGTTTGAATGCCCGGCGGAATCCGATCTGCTTGCCGCAGACGACCACCTTACCGTCCTGAAACGTGATCAGCGGCTTTAAATTTACCAGATTACCCAAATTTGCCTGCCCCTTTGACAACCTGCCTCCCTTGGCAAGATATTCCAACGTGTTGAGCCCCGCAAAGATACAGACCCGATCCCTGAGCGCCGTGATCTCCTCCACGATCTCTTGGGCGCTACGGCCCTCCTGCCTGAGTACAAGCGCCCTGTTTACAAGAATGCGCATACTCACCGTCGCGTGCTTACTGTCTACAATATAAATCTTGTCATAGCCAAGAAGCTGTTTTGCAAGCTCCGCCCCCTGAATGGTCCCGCTCAGTTCTTTTGAGATCAGGATGGCGATCACCTCATCCCCGGCGTTCTTCGCCTCCTCAAAATATTTCAGAAATTCGCCGGGCGCAGGCTGGGAGGTGGAGGGAAACTCCCCCTTTTCAAGCCTCTCGTAAAACTGCTGCCTCGTTATATCAACGCCGTCGGCAAAAGATTCCTGTCCAAAATTTACAGACATGGGGACGCACTGAAAATTTTGCTTTTCGATCTCCGCCACGGTATAATCCGCCGCTGAATCTGTGATGATCCTGATTGCCATATTCTATTGCTCCTTTATTTTTTTTGTATTCTAGCACAGTTTTCCCCGCCTGAAAACAGTTTTTCTGATTTTTTGCTGTTCTGTTTGTGTTTTCCAAAGAAATCATTTATAATGGTTACATTGCTAACGACAAAGTTACAGAAAGGCTGATCAAACCATGGAAACTCCCGATATTGCCACCGTCCCCCCAAAAAACAGCGGCAGGTCGCCGCAGCAGACAGCCGGGCAAGTCTTTACGCTGCTTGCCCGCCAAAACTGGGATCTGATCGTCTATATTTCCTACTGCGCTCTTCTGGTGATCATGACTGCATTCCATGAGCCTTGGTACGACGAGGCGCAGGCATGGATGATCGCGAAATCCGGGACGCTGAAGGACATCCTGTTTTCTATTCCCCACTATGAAGGGCACCCGCCCTTCTGGCACCTGATCCTGCTCCCTTTTGCCCGGCTTTCCCTGCCGTTTGAATTCAGTATCAAAGCCGTCAGCGTCATCATCTCTGCAGTGTCCATGTGGATCCTTATTTTCCGCTCCCCGCTGCCGAAACCTCTGCGGCTTTCCCTGCCGTTTACATACTTTCTCTTTTACCAGTACGCGGTAATCAGCCGCCCTTACAGCCTGCTCTTTCTGGCCTTTTTGCTGGCGGCCTGTACTTACCCCCGGCGAAACCAACGGCCTTTTCCCTTTGTGGGCTCCCTGATACTGCTATGCTGCGCCAGCAGCTATGGTATCGTGCTGGCAGGCGGCATCGCCCTTGCATGGCTCTACGAGCTGTGGGACGGAGACTCTCTGTCCCAGTTTG
>CANQQN010000031.1 GCA_947625995.1 uncultured Lachnospiraceae bacterium | reverse complement strand
CCTGTCCGTCCTCCGTAAAGGTAAAGGAGAAATTATCTCCGGACACCTGCTGTCCGGGCTTAATGGCCTTCGCCACCCCGTGGAGCACCCTGAAAGAAGTATCCTCCACAAACACGATGGTGGCGTCCTCCTTGTTCAGTACCCGCCGGCTGTCCTTATGGGGCACCATGGGCACCTCCGTCACCGTGGAGATATATCTGGCGATCTCCCTCGCGGAAATACAATTCCCTTTGGTGCGCATGGTGATGTAGATCTCCCGCCGGCCTCCTTTTTTCCCTGATATGGACGTTTTCTTCACCAAAATCTGCTGATGCCGCAAAGCCCTGTCGATCCTGTCCCGCAATGACAGGTCCTCCGGCTGTCCCGGCGCATAGATATCCTCCGCCACCGTCGCCATCATGTCCGCCATTTCCGTCAGTTGGCCCGCCACCGCCTGCCGGTTCTCGATCAGGCGGTTGTACCAGAACAGGTTTGTTCTGGCCTTTTCAAAAACCTCCTTCATCTGCCCCAGATAGGCCCGCAGGCGGATACACTGGGTAGCCATCCGTCCCTTTACCTTTTCCGGTCCCAGCGCGCCGTCCTTTTCCAGCGCCGCAAACAGTTCCGATGTGGTAGTCATGGTATCATAATAGTTTTTCTCCCAGCATTCCAGACATTTGCTGCAGCCGGTGCAGAATTCTTCTCCCATGCGCCTGCTCATCCGGTCCCTGTCCTCGCTGCTGAAATCTGTCTGGCTGTGGGGAAGCTGGTCAAAACAGCCAGCCAGCTTGCGAAACACTTCCGCAGACTCCTCCAGCCGGAATCTGCCCGGCCCATGGATGATCTCGGCGCTCTTGTCCACCGCGTTGGTGATCAGAAAGCTGTCCAGAAGCAGGGCGAACATCACCGTCAGCGACAGCACCAGCACCGCTTCTCCCATAACAGCATACAGGTTTTCATTCATCATCCACGCAGGCACCAGCAGGGACGCCCCGCCCAGAGCGCCCAGAAGCCACTTCCCCGGCTGTTTCTTTTTTTCTTCCAGTATAAATGTAAGCAGCAGCAAAAAGAGCATGGCTCCCGCATACTTCAACAGCTGCCCCATATCTGCGGACAGCGTCATGCCCAGAACGATCGCCGGAAAGATCGTGTAACGGAAGCGGTCGCTTGCGCAGGCCGCCGCGAAGTAGGCCACGGAAAAGGGATAACAGTCAAATATGGAGGTATATCCTGCCAGAAAGGCGATCAGGTGTAATAAGACGATCTTGATACGGTACAGCTTCACGTTGGTCTCCCCCTTTTTCTTACTGAGCAACTATTATATAAGAGTCAGAACAAAAAGGTTGTCGCATTGTGTAACCGGTCCCAGAAAATTTCAGCAGAAAAAACGATGTCGGAGAACTCACGCCCCATGAGCCTCCGGCAATAGAAAACCGGCCGGGCAAAAAGCCGGCCGGCTGTAAAGCTTTCTTTATTTTTCGTTTCCCGAATAGAAGATGATCTCGTTGTCTTTTACAAGACCAAGCTGTTCTTTGGCGATCTTTTCCACGTATTCGTCGGAATTCACGTAATCGCTGTATTCCTCTATCTCCTTGGCGCGGTCCTTCTCCCCGTCGATCTGCTGCTGCAGGGCTATCTTTTGCTGCTCGTACGCGGCATTTTTTTCTTTCAGTTCAATGCCCTTGATGGATACTACAAGGAGCAGCGCCAGCACTACAAAGGAAACTGTCGCCATGCTAATGAGCGTTTGTCTGTTCAGTTGTCTCTGCTTTTGCCTTGCGGCTCTTTTCCTTGCCAATAGGGACACTCCTGCCATTTTTTCTATCTCTCATATTACATTCTTTTTTTCGGATTTTCAACTTCTTTTTTAAAAAAAATGTAACTTTTTTTCGGATTTTCCCTGCAAATGTCAGAATTATCCGCGCTTTTCTCCACAGAATCCCAAGAGGGCGGCCTACAAGGCCAAAAAATGCCCGCAGCCATTTCGTCCCATAGTTCACCACCGGCTTGCTGACGGTAAGGTGGTACAGAACCATGCCCACCAACATGCCGAACACCGCGAACCAGCGGATAATGCCGTAATTGAATTTGTACAGCATATGGAAGATCATGACGCCGGCCGCCATCCAATAGCAGAAATCCTCAAGCCCTATGGCCATATTGCCGTGTGAAAGGAGCCGCCTGAAAATCCGCAGCAGATCATAGAGCAGCAACAGCTGTATGCCCAGCGCGACCGCGTACAGCCAGAATCCTGCTTCCTTTGCGATGGCGCTGCTCATCTATTTAAACAAACGGCTCATCAGCCGTTTTCCTTTCTGCTGGCGGCTTTCTGAATAGGAAAGCCGGTCAATGACGCCGTCCAGTTCCATTTCCCCCTGCTCCACTGACAGCCGTTTCACCTGCAATTCTTTTCCCACAATGGTAAGCACGCCCATGGTGGTCTCCACCTGTACTTCTTCCTCGTCAAAGGAGATCACGTCCTTCACACCGGTAATGCTGCCCGACGTGCGTCTCTCCCAGCTGATCCTGTGCGGTGCGCCCTCCATAGAAATACCCCCTGATACCTTCTTCATAAAGTATATTAGGGGGTTTTAAAAAATATGCCCGCAAAGGAAAGACAAGAACTGCCTTGCGGATCTCGTCTTCCCTGCGGGCACGCTTATTAAAGATAACGATATAATTCTTTCGCTTCGTCCTTTTTGGTGGTCTCCGCCACGTCAAGGACCTCCACCTTCACCGGCTTCGCGCCGAACCCGATCTCTATGATGTCGCCCTGCTTTATATTCACAGAGGCCTTGGCCACCTTGCCGTTTACGGTAACGCGGCCGGCGTCACAGGCTTCGTTTGCCACGGTGCGCCGTTTGATCAGGCGGGAAACCTTTAAAAATTTATCCAATCTCATGGCGTCTTTTCTCCTTCTGCCGCCGGCTGATTCAGGAGTCGTCCGAAAAGGAGCGGGGCGTCTGCCTGTCCTTTTCTTTCTCCTACAGCATGGCGTTGATCATATCCACCACTTCTTTGCCCATGGCCGCCGACTTCTCATTTGCGTCCTCCAGAGAACTGCCCTTGACGCCATAGTAGAATTTCACCTTGGGCTCCGTGCCGGAAGGACGCACGCACAGCCATGCGCCGTCTGTCAGGTCATAGTAGAGCACGTTGGATCTGGGCAGGCCCGTGGAAGTCACCGCTCCTGTGGCCATATCCTTCACCGTATCCAGCTTGTAATCCCTTGCGGAAGTCACCTTATAGCCGGCGATCTGTGCAGGGGGATCCTTGCGCAGGGTCTCTAAGATCTCTTGGATCTTCTGCAGGCCCTCAATGCCCTTCAGCGTAATGGACTGGATATCGTCCTTGTAGTAGCCGTAACGCTCGTACAGTTCGATCATGGCGTCCCAAAGCGTCATGCCCTTCGTCTTATAATAGGCCGCCGCCTCGCAGAGAGCCATGGTAGCCACGATGGCGTCCTTGTCCCTTGCGTGGGTGCCGATAAGGCAGCCATAGCTTTCCTCAAAGCCAAACAGGTACGTGCCCTTGCCGCTCTG
Source organism: uncultured Lachnospiraceae bacterium (assembly GCA_947625995.1). GTDB lineage: Bacteria > Bacillota > Clostridia > Lachnospirales > Lachnospiraceae > CANQUC01. The sequence goes on along the minus strand of CANQQN010000031.1, from coordinate 9,720 downwards.
TTCAAAGCCAAGGATCTGCTGGCCGATGAACTTGAAGCCGGTGAGCACTTCGATAAGCTTCACCCCGTAATAGTCCGCGATGGCGTCCGCCATGTTGCTGGTCACGATGGTCTTGATCAGCGCGCCGTCCTCCGGCAGGCCGGAAAGGGCCTTTGTCTGTCCGATCTCGTAATCCGCCAGCAGGCAGCCGGACATGTTGCCGGTGAGGGTGTGGTAACAGCCGTCCTTGTCCTTCACACGCACGCCCAGTCGATCCGCGTCCGGGTCTGTGGCAAGCACCAGATCCGCGTCGATCTTCTTGGCCAGCGCAAGCCCCAGATCAAACGCCTCATCGGCTTCAGGATTGGGGTAGCTGACTGTAGGAAATTCGCCGTCGGGAAGCTCCTGTTCGGGAACCACATATACATTTTCAAAACCGATCTCTTTCAAAACGCGACGGGCGGGAAGATTGCCTGTGCCGTGGAGAGGGGTGTAAACGATCTTCAGATCCTTCTGGGCTTCTTTGATGCTGTCCCAGTGCTTCACCTGCTTTTTCAATTCTTCGATATAAGGATCGTCCACGTTTTTGCCGATGACCTCAAACAGGCCTGCGGCAACGGCGGCTTCCTTGTCCATGGTCTTTACCGCATGATAATCCGTCACATTCTTGACTTCTTCCATGATGCCGGTGTCGTGAGGCGGCGTGATCTGGGCGCCGTCCTCCCAGTAAACCTTGTAACCGTTGTATTCCGGCGGATTGTGGCTTGCGGTGATATTGATGCCCGCGATACAGCGCAGCTCGCGGACCGCGTAGGAAAGCTCCGGCGTAGGACGCAGGCTTTCAAAAATGTACGCCTTGATACCGTTGGCCGCCAGACAGAGCGCCGCCTCCGTGGCAAACTCAGGGGACATGCGTCTGGAATCATAAGCGATGGCAACGCCCTTCACCTGACCGCCCACCTTACAGATATAGTTGGCAAGTCCCTGCGTGGTCTTGCGCACAGTATAAATGTTCATGCGGTTGGTGCCGGCGCCGATAACGCCCCGAAGCCCCGCTGTGCCGAACTCCAATTCTGTATAAAAACGCTCTTTGATCTCATTGTCATCTGCGGCGATTCCCCGCAGTTCCTCCTTGGTGGCTTCGTCAAAATAAGGATTTTCCAGCCACTCCTTGTAAACCTCCATATAGCCCATCTTGCGTTCCTCCTCCTTAAAAGATTTTCTGCTGGGTATTATACACTATTTTTCCCAAAATTGGAATAAAAATGTGCGTTTTTTGGCCCTCGTTTTTCAGCCGTCTGTTTTTGACCGCCCTCTTGGGGCCGCGGGCGGTTTATCCCCGTCTTTCCAACAACTTTCTTACAAAGTATTCCTTCTTTGTCTCCTGCGCCACAAGCCGCACCAGCTTTGCGGTGTTCCTGCCGGAGATCCATGCTTTGTTCACGTTGTAGTAACGGTTGGTCAGCTTCCAGAATTTTTCCGGGTAGGCAAGCCGGTACGCCAGATAGCAAAGCTCTGTAGCAGTCAGCGGCCTCACATGGTCGTAGGCCTCCAGAAGCCCGCAGCCAAGGGTCTCGTCCCAGTCGTATTTTTCCATGATCTTCCTGAGAAAATGGATCAGGTCGCCGATCTGTATGTCCTTCATATAGTGCTCAAAATTAACCGTGGCAATGCCTTTTGCCGTGAACAGCACGTTGTGATGAGAATATTCTCCGTGACGGTACTGCCCTTCCGCCTCCGCGCGGCTCTGCAGCGCTTCATATTCCGGCCTCGCAAGGGCCTCCTGCACGCAGACGCCTTTTTCATAAAACATGGTAAAATACTGAAGAAAACACAGTTCAAACTCGGTCTTGTTTTTTTTATTTCTGATAAACGAGCGGACTTTTTTCAGTTCCTTGTTGTGGCGGGCGGCTGTCCGCCAAAAGCTGTCCGCCGCCTGCCCCGGCGAAAGGTCCGTGTGGCTGTCCGGCGAAAGCTCCCCGCGGCTGTCCGGCGTCGGCGCAGCCACTTTTCGTTCCGGCAAAAGCTCTGTGTGGCTGTTCGACAGAAAGTCCCCGTGGCTGTCCGGCGTCGGCGCAGCCGCTTTCCGTTTTGGCGAAAGCTCTGCATAGCTTTTTGGCGTCTCGATACGCATCAGATTATGGAGCCGAGCCAGATTGGCGGCGCTGCTCCTTAGTTCGTCGCCCCTGCACACATCGCATTCCCTGCCGTCCATCCAGTCCTTCAGAATAAACCTGTTTCCCTCCTTGTCCTTGGTCACAACATTGCCCTCCGCATTTGTCACCGGTATATCTACATTGGGATAGCCGCTTTCTGAAAGCCGCATAAGCAGGGTCTGCTGCAGCCTTGCCTTTCGCTCCGAGCCGCGGTATTCCTGAAGGAGTTTTTTTCCCTTCTCTGTGACGCATACGTAGGAGCCACGTCCCCGGTATGTCTCGCTTACCGACAATTCATACTGTTCCAGCACCGCCAGATCCCTTTCGTTCATAGCGACTCCCCCTCATTTTCCTCATTCTCTCTATCTTATGAAAAGGGGGAGGGAATTATTCACGGGGAGGCCGCACAGGCCAACGCCGCTTCCAGCAGGTATTCTCTTGTATTAAATTTAAAATGTGTTTTGACTTCTACTCTGTATATTCATCTGAAAGATCCATATTATTTGGAATAAACAGCATCGTTTCGGGAAAGCAGAAAGACACAATATTGATTCATGCTGATCCCCTCTTTTTTTGAATGCTCCGCTAACAACCGGTGCAGGCTGCGTGGTATCCTCAATTTAAACTGCCCCGAATAGTCTTCCAGACTGTCCGGTTCCTGAATCGTAATACCGTCTTCCAGCGCAGCTTCCAGCCATGCCTTTTTTGCATCGACCGCGTTTGCAACTGCGCTTTCTATCGTTTCCCCACAGGTAATGCACCCCGGAAGATCAGGGAAAGACACAACATACCCACCTTCCTCTTTATCTTCCACAATTTCCATACGATATGACATGCTCATATATTCATCAACTGTTTTCATCATTTTCCGCCTCACTTTCCACAACCTGTCTTACCATCTCAACATACACTCTTTTAATGGGCTCATGCTTTGGAATCGTAATTGGTTGACATCCCGGTTTTCTGAATGTATAATGGCTGCTGCCCTTTTTAGGCGCGTTCATCACATATCCATAGCTTTCCAGAACTTTGCGCAATTCATGAAAGCGAAGATCTTTAGACAAGGAATAAATCTTAGCCAATAGTTTATCCCATTGTGACATCTAAAATACCTCCTATTTACATTATACGTGGTATCATATTTGGTGTCAACCGACTTGTGAAAACTCTTTTCGGTCATTTTTTAAATTACAAAATTTTTCGCCGCTTCCAGCAGGTATTCTCTTGTATTGCGGGAAGGTTCATCCAACACCAGAAAAAGCAGCCGGTGCAGGATCTCTCCCATTTCTTTGCCCGGTGCAATGCCAAGGGCAATCAGGTCGCCGCCTGTCACTGCAAGCTCTTTTAGGGAAAGACAGTCTCCGTGGGAAATGATCTGCCCGTACAGTCTTTCAATCTCATCGATATGAGAAAGCTTCTCACCATCCTCGAATCCCGCCTGCGTATAGGCCCGCCACACCGGAAAGAGCAGAGGGAACAGCGTTTCTCCGGTCTCATAAACAGCCCGGCGGACAGCGCCGCTTTCAGGTTCGATCTGAAGGTGCAGATACCTGACAAGTCCTGACACCGTGCGGATGGTCTCATTGTCAAATTTCAGCCGGCGCAGCAGATTTTTTGCCAGCGCGGCGGCTTTTTCGCCGTCTGTTTTCCGGTCGGAAACCGTGCTGTCCTTGTCCTTTGCGTCGCTTTCCGTCTTTTCTGCCGGCAGCGCAAAATCTTTTCTGTCGTCTGCAGACAGCCGGCAAAACAGCATGGCGTAGCGAAGCTGTTTTGCAGCGTCTGAAGCCGGGATCAGTTCCACCGCCCTCACCAGCCTGTCCGTCACCGTAACCTCCGGAAAAAACTGTTTCAGGATTCCGTATTGATATGCGGTCATGATCCGGTCCACATGGGGCGCCAAAAGCAGCTTGGTCCACTCGGCGGCGATCCGCTCGGCGCTGATCTTCTTCAGGCTGTCAGCCATTCGGACTGCCGCGGCTTCCGTCTCTTTTTCTATGGAAAATCCCAACTGTGCGGAAAACCGCACGCACCGCAAAATGCGCAGGGCGTCCTCCGTAAACCGTTCTTCGGCGTTCCCCACACAGCGGATCACCCCGACTTTTAAGTCTTTCATGCCGCCAAAGCAGTCCACCAGCCCGTTTTTTTCATTGTAGGCCATGGCGTTGATGGTAAAATCTCTCCGCTTCAAGTCCTCCTTCAGACTGTTTGTGAAGGTAACCTCCTTCGGATGCCGGCTGTCCTCGTAATCTCCGTCAATCCGGTAGGTGGTGACCTCGAAGCTGTCCTGATCCAAAAGCACCGTCACCGTACCGTGGGCGATTCCCGTATCCACCGTCCGGCGAAAGAGCGCCTTCACTTCTTTGGGCGAAGCGTTGGTGGTAATATCCCAGTCCTCCGGCGTCCGCTCAAGAAGGGTGTCCCTGACACAGCCTCCTACCGCATAGGCTTCAAATCCCCGCTGTTCCAATATGGAAATGATTTGTTTCACTTTTTCTGGAAGAAACATACTGCCTCCGTTTAAACTAAAAATGCTTTTGCCGCGATCGCGGCGGTTTTTCGCACAAGCAAACAGAGCGGCCTGCTTTCAGGCCGCCCAGTCTTCTCTCATTATTTATTCAATGCTTTGATCCGCTCAATGGCCTTCACCGTATTTTCGTAATTGCCAAAGGCCGTCAGTCGGAAGTAGCCCTCCCCGCTGGGACCGAAGCCGGAACCGGGAGTGCCCACCACATTGGCCGTCTCCAGAAGATAATCGAAGAATCCCCACGACGTCATGCCCTCCGGCACCCGCAGCCAGATATAGGGGGCGTTGATGCCGCCGTAGACCTCATAGCCGGCCTCGGCAAGCCCTTCCTTGATCACTTTGGCATTATTCATATAATAGGCGACCTGCTCCTTCAACTGGGCCTTCCCTTCCTCGGAATACACTGCTTCGCCGGCCTTCTGGACAATGTAGGGCGCGCCGTTGTATTTGGTGCCGTGGCGTCTCGCCCAAAGACTGTGGAGCATCACGTCCCCACACTTCAAATCCTTGGGAACCACGGTATAGCCAAGACGCACGCCGGTAAAGCCCGCGTTCTTGGAAAAGCTCTTAAACTCAATGGCGCAGGTCCTTGCGCCCTCACATTCAAAAATCGTATGCGGCACGTTTTCTTCGGAGATATAAGCTTCGTAGGCGGCGTCGAATAAGATCACCGCGCCGTGCGCATTGGCATAATCCACCCACACCTGCAGCTGCTCTTTTGTAAGGGCTGTGCCTACAGGATTGTTGGGGGAGCAGATGTAGATCATATCCGGCGTCTCCTTGGGAAGCTCCGGTACAAAATGGTTTTCTCTTGTGCAGGGCATGTAAATGATATCGCTCCAGACCTCCGTCTGGGGATCATAGGTGCCGGTACGACCTGCCATCACGTTGGAATCCACATAAACCGGGTAGACCGGATCGCAGACAGCGATCTTGTTGTCCGTGCCAAAAATCTCCTGAATATTGCTGCAGTCGCACTTTGCGCCGTCGCTGACAAAGATCTCGTCAGCGCTGATATCCACGCCTCTGGACTGATAATCTCCCTTTACAATCGCGTCCCGCAGGAACTGATAGCCCAGATCCGGCGCGTAGCCGTGGAAAGTAGCCGCGTTGCCCATCTCGTCCACCGCCTTATGCATGGCCTCGATGATGGCCGGGGCAATGGGCCGGGTCACGTCGCCGATGCCCAGACGAATGATCTCCTTTTCCGGGTGCGCCTCCTGATACGCGCTGACCTTCTTTGCAATGGTGCTGAACAGATAACTGCCCGGCAGCTTTAAATAATTTTCATTTACTTTAAACATATTTTCCCTCCTGATGTAATATCCGGCGTGGGCCGAATGTTCTTTATCCTCGGATATTTCTCCACATATCACGCCTTTTGTCGGCAATCTTACAGGATCTCCCCGTCAAACACAGTGGCCGCCGGTCCGGTCATATATACGCAGTCGTCTTCGGGATCCCAGAAAATCTCCAGATCTCCCCCAAGAAGATGTACCGTGGCTTTCCTGTCGCACAATCCGTTCAGCACCGCCGCCACAACCGTAGCGCAGGTGCCGGTGCCACAGGCCAGCGTCTCCCCGCTGCCCCGTTCCCAGACACGCATTTCCAGTTGGGTCCGGTCGATCACCTTTACAAATTCCGTATTGATCCTGTTGGGAAACAGCGGATGCTCTTCAAATTTGGGGCCCGTCTTTTCTATCTGAAACTTTTTCAGATCCGTTCCCTCATCCAAAAAGGTCACCACATGGGGATTGCCCATATTGACGCAGGTGACACGGTATTCTTGTCCGTCCACGGTCATGGGGCTGTCAATCACCGTCTCTCCTTCAAACTTTGCCGGGATATCCTTGGGCGCCAGCTTCGGCCGGCCCATGTTGACCCGCACCTTCGACACTTTTCCGTCCTCTACATACAGATCCAGATACTTGATCCCGCCCAGCGTCTCCACGCTGATCTGCGTTTTGTCCGTCAGGCCGTAATCATAAACATATTTGGCCACACAGCGGATGCCGTTGCCGCACATCTCGCCTCTGGAACCGTCCGCATTATACATATCCATGGTAAAATCTGCCTGCTCCGACGGTTTGATGAGAATCAGGCCGTCGCTTCCGATACCGAAATGACGGTCGCTGACACGCTTCGCCAGCGCCTGGGGATCCTCTACCGTCTCCGTAAAGCAGTTCACATAAATATAATCATTGCCGCAGCCGTGCATTTTTGTAAACTTCACTGCTGTTCACACCCCTCTTTTCCGTCAGGGCCAACTTCCGACCTGCCCTGCTCCTGCAAAAATCCGCCGCCTTTTTCCCGGCCGGCAGGACCCGCGCCTGCAGGCTCCTGTCAGGACGCCGCGATCACATCCTGCATGTCATAAAGTCCCGGCCCTTTGCCCGCCAGAAATTTAGCTGCAGAAATGGCGCCCTTTCCGAAGATCGCCTTAGAGTACGCCGTATGCTTGAACTCGATCACCTCGTCGGTGCCGGCAAAGATCACCTCATGCTCGCCGACGATGGTGCCGCCTCTCACCGCCTGAATGCCGATCTCCTTTTTCGCCCGCTTCTCCCGCTGGCTGCTGCGGTCATATTTGTAGGCGTATGGTTCTTCCAGACCTGCGTTGATGGCGTCCGCCAGCGCAAGGGCCGTGCCGCTGGGCGCGTCCACCTTCTGATTGTGATGCTTTTCCACGATCTCCATATCAAACCCGGCCTCCGCAAGCAGAGGCGCCGTCTTTTTCAGAATATCCAGAAGGGTATTGATGCCCAGAGACATATTTGCGGATTTCAAAACGGCAACCTGCGTGGACGCCTCCGCGATCCGGTCAAGCTGTTCTTCGCTCATACCGGTGGTACAGAGCACCACGGGCACCTGTTTTTTCACACTATAGTCCAGCAGGGCGTCTACTGCCGCTGCAGACGCGAAATCAATGATCACATCCGCCTCCACGGTACACGCCGCCAACGAGGGGAACACCGGATAATCGTTCCGAATCCCGTCGTAGGGATCGATTCCCGCTACGATCTTTGCCTGCTCATCGTCCTTCATCAGCTTTGTGATGGTCTGCCCCATTTTGCCGTTGCAGCCATGCATGATCACTCGGATCATAATCTGTACCAACCTTTCTTTTAAAAAACTTTCGCCTTGATCTCCATTTTTAATATGCGCCGGCCACGCGGATCATAGTCCGCCAAAGGCAGGCGCCCGCCGGCTTTTATTTTACAGCCAGACCGTAATCGATCATTTCTTTCTTCAACGCCTCCAGATGACCCGGCTCCATATATGTAAGGGGTGCCCGCAAAGGCCCTACCTCAAAGCCCATCAGGTTCATGGCCGCCTTCACGGGGATAGGATTGACCTCGCAGAACAGTTGATCAATGAGAGGCAGCGCCGCAAGCTGCAATTCTCTGCTCTTCTGCACATCCCCCGCCAGATAGCTGGCCACGATCTCGTGGGTCTGTCTGGGCGCCACATTGGAGAGCACGGAGATCACGCCCTTGCCTCCAAGGGAAAGCACCGGCACGATCTGGTCGTCGTTGCCGGAATAAATATCGATCTTTCCTTCTGTCAGCCGGGCAACCTTTGCCACCTGCGAGATATTGCCGCTGGCTTCTTTCACCGCCACGATATTTTTGTGCTGCGCCGCCATGGCGGCGATGGTCTCCGGCAAAATATTGCAGCCCGTGCGGCTGGGCACGTTATAGAGCACGATGGGAAGATCCACCGCATCCGCAACTGCCCCGAAATGCCTGATCAGGCCGCCCTGCGTCGCCTTATTATAATAAGGCGTCACAAGAAGCAGTCCGTCCGCGCCGTACCGGGCGGCTTCCTCCGACAAATATTTTGCGGTCTCCGTACAATTGGAGCCTGTGCCCGCGATCACCGGGATCCGGCCTTTTACATGCTCCACACACACCCGGATGCACTCCAGATGCTCCTCATGGGTCAGGGTAGAAGACTCTCCCGTAGTCCCACAGATAATGATACAATCTGTGCCGTTTTCGATCTGGAAATCAATGATCTCTCTCAGCTTATCATAATTTACTGTCAGATCTTCGTTCATGGGTGTGACAATGGCAACACCGGCGCCTTCAAAAATAGCCATAAATTCCTCCGTTTCCGCCGCTTTTCGCGGCTTTTTCCTATGGGTAGATACCTCTGAATAATAAGAAAGAGCAGCCCGTGAGCTGCTCTAAAGATGCCTGTTCCGGTTATAATCTTCTTTAGATAGCTCCCCATCCTGTGGATGACAGTCATACGGCTGTTGGCCGTATGCCCAGAAGAACCCCATTCAGGTGAGATCCTCCTTCGGCGTCATTCCCTTTCTACCTGCCCTCTTCTGTGCCTGACACATCCGGCAGCATACTGATCAATAACGCAACCTCTACCTCAATTTCTGATTAAACCAACTATAACATTATTCAATTTCTTTGTCAATGCGCTCTTTCATTCTTCTTGGAAATATTCGCCATGGCCCGGTCCTTCCTACTGGGCCAGATACTCCAGCTTGCTGACGGAGATCTCGTAGGCCACCCGCTTTTCGGTTTCCTCGTCGGAGAGCTTTTTCACATATTCCCTGCTCTGAATGCGGCCCCATATCTGGGTATGCCCGCCAACCTGAAAGCCGGAAGCAAACCTTGCGTTTCTGCCCCAGCAGATGCAGGGTATGTAGTCGGACTTGCCGTAAGGGCGGTTCACCGCCACAAGAAGATCCGCGATCTCCCGGCCCAGAGGAGTCTTGCGGTATACCGGCTGCTTGCATACGTAACCGTCCAGAAAGATCTGGTTGGTCTTGACAGGCTCCTCGCCTTCCTCTAAAAACTCAATCTCTCTGGCAAATACAGAGAGCACCAGACGGTTGCGCTTCTCCTCGTGGCGGTTGTAAGAACGGAACTGTCCCGTCACCCGGATCTGCTGCCCCGTGTAATCTTCGCTAACATTGACCAGACGGTCGGAAACCATGAGCGGAATACAGTCGGAGGATTCACTGAGCCGCTGTACCCGCACACTGGTCATGTAAAACCCTTCTCCGAAAATCTCATGGCTGTATACAAAGATACCTTC
>CANQQN010000030.1 GCA_947625995.1 uncultured Lachnospiraceae bacterium | reverse complement strand
GTATACCACATTGGAAGTAATGGTAAGGATCGACATGGTGGGCACACCCCCTCTGTAGGTGTGATTGCCCCGGATCATCTGCATGAAATCATGGACCAGATCTCTGGCGATATCGTCCACCCGGTCGTCGTTGTTGCCGTATTTGGGAAAATCACCCTCCACCTCATAATCCACCACAATGCCGTCCTCATCACGGATGGCTTTCACCTTCGCGTATTTAATGGCGCTTAAGGAATCCGCTACCACGGAAAGTCCGGCGATACCTGTGGCAAAATAGCGCTTCACTTCCTTGTCGTGGAGCGCCATCTGCAGCCGCTCATAGCAATATTTGTCATGCATATAGTGGATAACGTTCAGGGTGTTTACATACAGTCTTGCAAGCCACTTCATCATGTCATAATACTTTGACATCACATCATCATAGTCCAGATACTCTGTAGTCACCGGACGGAATTTGGGGCCCACCTGCTTCTTGGTGATCTCATCCACCCCGCCGTTGATAGCGTAAAGCAGACATTTTGCCAAATTTGCCCTTGCACCGAAGAACTGCATCTCCTTGCCTACCCGCATGGAGGACACACAGCAGGCGATGGCGTAATCGTCCCCGTGGGTCACCCGCATCAGATCGTCGTTCTCATACTGGATGGAGGAGGTCTTGATGGACATCTCCGCGCAGAACCGCTTGAATTTCTCCGGCAGCCGGGTTGACCAGAGCACCGTCATGTTGGGCTCTGGCGCAGGCCCCAGATTATCCAGCGTATGCAGATACCGGAAGGACATCTTCGTCACAAGAGGGCGTCCGTCAATGCCTACGCCGCCGATGGACTCCGTTACCCATGTGGGATCGCCGGAAAAGAGGCTGTTGTACTCCGGTGTGCGGGCAAATTTGATCAGACGCAGCTTCATAATGAAATGATCTACAAATTCCTGAATCTGCTCCTCTGTAAACGTACCGTTCTTTAAATCCCTTGCGGCGTAGATATCCAGAAAAGTAGACGTACGCCCCAGAGACATGGCGGCGCCGTTCTGCTCCTTTACCGCCGCCAGATAGCCAAAATACACCGCCTGAATGGCCTCCTGCACATTTGACGCAGGCTTTGAGATATCCAGCCCGTAGATCTCTCCCAGTTTTTTCAGTTCGTGAAGCGCGCGGATCTGCTCCGAAAGCTCCTCCCGGTTCCTGATCACGTCGGAATACATGATGGTGCGGGTGCCCGCCTTCTGGGCCTCCTTGTCCTCGATCAGGTAATCCACGCCGTAGAGAGCTACCCTGCGGTAATCACCGATGATGCGTCCCCTGCCGTAGGCGTCCGGCAGGCCCGTGATGATGTGGCTGCTCCTTGCCGCACGCATTTCCGGCGTGTAGGCGTCGAATACACCGGCGTTGTGGGTCTTTCTGTGAGTGGTGAAAAACTCCACGATCTCAGGATCCACCTCGTAGCCGTTCTCCTTACACGCCTTCACAGCCATCCGGATGCCGCCGTAGGGCTGCAGCGCCCGCTTGAAGGGCTTGTCCGTCTGAAAGCCCACAATGGTCTCTTTTTCCTTGTCCAGATAGCCGGGGCCGTGGGAGGTGATGGTGGAGATCACCTTCGTATCCATATCCAGCACGCCGCCGGCTTCCTTTTCCTTCTTATCCAACTCCATTACCTGATCCCACAGATCCAGCGTGTTCTGCGTGGGACCCGCAAGAAAGGAGCCGTCCCCTTCGTAGGGCTCATAATTTTTCAGAATGAATTCTCTGACATCGATCTCCCGTTCCCATTTGCCGCCTGCAAATCCTGTCCATTCTTTTCTCATATCTGATCACCTCTTTCCCGGGCTTTTCCGGATCTGTCATATCGGAAACATACCCGTCTGATGTTTGTTTTCAGTGTATTGATTATTCTATCCAGTTTTTCAGATTCCGTCAATATACCGACAAAATTCTTTCCGAAAAATATTTCCAGCCGCTAACAGGTGTACGCACCGCAGATACAAACCAAAAATTGACTGCTCTATGAGAAAAAAACGGAGCAGCCTGAATCTCTATTCAGTCTGCTCCGTGGATCTGTCTATCTTTTTATTTAACCGGAAATAAGTGTGGTCAGCTTCACAACATGCTTCAGGATAAGCAGGGCGTCATCTGTGGTAATATTGCCGTCCAGATTCGCGTCCGCCGCTTTGAAATTATCTCCGGTCAAAGTGTTCAGCTTCACAACATGCTTCAGCACCGCCAATGCGTCGTCTGTCGTAACGTCTCCGTTGCCGTTGGCGTCGCCCAGAATATAGGGCGGCGTGGACACGATCTCATAAGTATCCACCAACTGGCCGCCGCTGTAAAGATTGACGGTTCCCTCTCCATCGGCAAGAGCCTCTGTATCTACCGTGACCGTAGCGATAGCGGATTCCGTATAGCCGCCAAAATCCACCGGCTCCGCAAAGCCGGCGCCGAACACGATCCTGTCCGCTGCGTCGTAAGGGACGCCGCACTCCTCCACGCCTTTATTTTCGGAAACAAAATCTGTAAACGCTTCTGTAAATTCATAGCTCAGTGATTGGTCCTGTACCAGCTTCTCAGGAAGCTGCAGGGTAGCTTCAAACTCCGACGCCTCGCCTGTCAGTTCAAGATATACCGTCAGCTTTGTGCCGTCTGTCTCACATCTCATTGATACCTTTGCCCCATTGTCCGCCGCGAACACCGCGCTGCTCATCATACAGACCAGCATTGCCAACATCATCAGCACCGCAATTACTCTTTTTTTCATGATTCTTCCCCTTCTCATACTTTTCTACAGGCCGTAAAACCCGCCCGACCTGTGCCGTTATGTATAGTATAACCTGTTTTTATATTTTTTTCAACGTATTTTTATGACTTCTTTTCACCTTTTGCCAAATCCACAAATTTCGTATACTGGGGCAGCCATACAAGCTCTACCGTACCTGTGGGACCGTTCCTCTGCTTTGCCACAATAATCTCCGTCACGCCCCGGTTGTCCGTATCCTGATTATAGTATTCGTCACGGTAGATAAACATGACCACATCCGCATCCTGTTCAATGGCGCCGGAATCACGAAGATCGGAGAGCATAGGCCGTTTGTCGTCCCGCTTCTCCACCGCGCGGCTCAACTGGGACAAAGCCACCACCGGCACATCCAGTTCCCTTGCCAACGCCTTCAGCGAACGGGAGATCTCGGAGATCTCCAGCTGTCTGGAATCAGACCGCCTGCTGGCGCTCATCAACTGCAGATAGTCCACAATGACCATAGCCAGATCCGGATGCTCCAGCTTATATTTGCGGCATCTGGAACGCATCTGCGACACGCTGATGCCCGGCGTATCGTCTATGATCAGGCCGGAATCCGCAATGTTCTTTGCGCCGTAGGTCAGGTCCATCCACTGGCTGCCGTTCAGATCGCCGATGCGCAGCTTCTGGGAATCTACCCGGGACTCCATGGCAAGCAGTCTGTTGGCAAGCTGCTCAGCGGACATCTCCAGACTGAACATCACCACCGGCTTTTTCTTTCGGACTGCCACATATTGGGCAATGTTGAGTACAAAAGCCGTCTTTCCCATGGAGGGACGGGCGGCCACCAAGATCAGGTCAGAGCGCTGAAATCCGGAGGTCTTATAATCCAGATCCGCAAAGCCCGTGGCGACGCCTGTAACGCCTCCTCTGTTTTTGGAGGCAGCGCTGATCCGCTTCAGTACGCTGAGCATTACATCTTCGATCGGGAGATTCTCCGACGTCCTGCCGTTCTGAGCCAGTTCAAAGACGTTTTTCTCCGCCTGCTCCAGCACATCCTCGATATTTTCCTGCCCCAAATAGCAGTTGTCCATGATCTTCTCGCTGACCTTGATCAGCCGTCTTGCCAGCGCCCGTTCACGCACGATCTCGGCATAATGCTTAGCATTGGTACTTGTAGGCACCGCGCTGATCAGATCGCCGATGTATTCCAGATTACTGATCTCCGTGGGTACGCCCTTTTCAATCAGCTTCGCCTGCAGGGTCACCGGATCCACGGGACTGCCGTTTCCAAACAGTTCCGTTATGGCGTCAAACAAGATCCCGTACTGCTGATTATAAAAATCATCGCCGGATATGACCTCAGAGGCAGCCAGAATAGCGTCCCGATCCATGAGCATGGCGCCGATCACCGACTGTTCCGCCTCGGGACTGTGAGGCAACACTTTTTTAATGAGCGCTTCCTCCATAGCAATACCCTGCCTTTCCTTACGCTTGTACCACTTTTACCTTCAACTCGCCGGTCACTTCCGGATGAAGCTTCACCTTCACCTGATAGACCCCCAGATTTTTGATGGGCTCCTCAAGCTGGATCTTTTTCTTGTCAATGTCAAGTCCGCACTGGGCACGGGCCTCCGCAGCGATCTCCTTTGTGGAAACAGAGCCGAACAGACGGCCGTTATCTCCCACCTTGATCTTAACCGTCACCTCTTTTGACGACATCTCTTTGGCGTATTCCTGCGCGTCCTCTTTTTTCTTGCGGGCAATCTTTTCCTCATTCTGCTTCTTTAATTTCAGATCGTTGAGATTCTTGCTATTGGCCTCAAGCCCTAGCTTTTTCGGCAAAATAAAGTTGCGGGCGTAGCCCTCGCTGACAGTGACGATCTCTCCCTTTTTCCCAAGAGATTTTACGTCCTCCAACAAAATCACTTTCATTATAAGTCTCCTTCTTCTATCATTTTATCCAAAATTTCGCGTATCTTTTCCTTGGCCTCCTCAAGGCTGCAGGAAAGCTGCGCGCCTGCAATGTTCAGATGTCCGCCGCCGCCCAGCCGCTCCATGATCACCTGCACGTTCAGTTCGTCCACAGAACGGGCGCTCACATAAATCTGGGATCTGTAAGGAGTCAGGGCAAAGGACGCCTTGATGCCGATCACGTTCAGAAGCTCGTTGGCCGCCTGCGCTCCCACCACGGTGGGGCTCTCCACTGTGCCGCTGGGGCATACGGTGATCGCAAACCGCTCCCGGTATACTTCCGCATTCTGGATCATGGCGGCGCGGATCTTGTAGGTAGCCATGTCCTCCCTGAACATCTTACGCACCCGGGACACATCGGCGCCGCAGCGGCGCAGGTAAGCCGCCGCCTCAAAGGTACGCACGCCGGTTTTTCGCACAAAGTTGTTGGTATCGATCATAATACCGGCATAGAGGCTGTCGGCCTCGATATTCTTCAATTTGATATTTTCGTCAAAATACTGCAGGATCTCCGCAACCATTTCACAGGTGGAGGAAGCGTAAGGCTCTATGTAGCCGAGAACCGCGTTTTTGATCACATCCTTGCTTTGCCTGTGATGATCGAACACAACCAGATTGGCGGTGCGGGAAAGAAGCTGTTTGCACTCGCATCTGTCGGGGATGTTCACATCCACCACGATCACCGTGCTATGGGAATCCACAAGCTCCAGAGCCCGGTCGCTTTTGATAAACATGTCCTCTTCATAATCCGTGCTCTTTAAGAAGCGCTCCATCAGAGGCTTCAGGGATGCGGTCACTTCATTGATCACAACGTAAGCCCGCCGGTTAATGGTTTTTGCCGCCCGGAACAGACCGATGGCCGCGCCGAAGGAATCCGCGTCTCCAATGCTGTGGCCCATAATGAACACATTGCCGTTGGCCTCCATGATCTCCCGCAGAGCCTGCGCCTTCACCCGGGCCTTTACATGGGTGTTCCGGTCCACCTGCTTGGTCTTGCCGCCGTAGTACCGGTTATCGTCTTTGGACTTGACCACCACCTGATCGCCGCCGCGGCCGAGTGCCAGATCGATGGCCGCCCTTGCAAATTCATAATTCTGTATCAGGGAGTCGCCGTCAATCCCAAAGCCCATACTCAAGGTAACCGCCATATCGTTGCCGATATTTACATTCTTGATCCCTTCCAGCAAGCTGAACTTGTCCCCGGTCATCTGCTGAAAAGCCTTGTTGGTCATAACAAGAAAATATTTGTCGGACTCTATCTTGCGCACGATACCGTCATAGGCGGAAAAATATTTGTTGATACGCCGGTCAAGAAGGGCAAGGAGCAGGGACCGCCGCACTTCCTCAATGGTCTCCAGCGCCTCGTCATAATTGTCCAGATAAACGATGCCCGCCACCATTTTCTGGTCCGACACTTCTCTCTCATACCTGCGAAGCTCCGTCTCGTCGTACAGGATCAGGCTGATCAGTTCTCCCTGAAAGCCTGTCAGTTCCTCGATACCGGAAACCCCGCTTTCGTAAGTCAGGTTGATCTTGTACATTTCCGCCCGGTAACACCTGTCCTCATATGAAAAGGAGATCTCCGACAGATCTTTTTTGGGAAAAACCTCCGGATTGACTTCCGGCATCAGGGCGGAGAGAGACTTCCGGTATGTTTCATCCTTGTGGATCACCTGCTGGAAGCTCTCATTCATCCAGACCAGATCCCCGTTCACGTCCAGAAGGGCATAGGGAACATTCAATTCTTTCAGAAGCTTCCGCTGGATCTGGCCGCTGTCCGATATATCAAACAGACGTCCCGTCACCTGCTGCTGCCTGCGCTGCTCGAGCACAAAAAGAAAAACGCAGAAGATACAGAGACATACCGTAAGATAGATCCCTGCCTGTATGTCAAAAAAGTAAACACCGATATTGATCGCGAATAAAATGAGTGCAAGTACGATTGGAAATCCCAGAGAGTCTCTGTATGATTCGTTAGCGTTGTTTTTCTTGCCCATAACAATTCCTTTCCGCGTCAGATTCATTTAATAGTAACAAAGACAGTATACCACTGTTTTGACAATTGTACAACAAAAAAAGATGCTCTCTATTTTCATAGAAAGCATCTTTCTGTTTGCATGTATACAATTGGTCAATCCGGTAAGATTATGCGTTTACCTTCTTGCCTGCAACAACTGCTGCGCCTGCAAGCAAAACTGCTGCCAGAGCTGCAACTGCAACTGCGCTTGTCTCACCGGTCTTGGGAGATGTAGCAGAGCCGGCGCCTGAACCTGTAGATGTTCCCTTGCTGCCTGTGCTGCCGGTAGAACCTGTGCTGCCAGTGGAACCTGTAGAACCTGTGCTGCCGGTAGAACCGTTGTTGCCATTGTTGTCACCGCCATTGTTGTCGCCGCCGTTGTTGCCAGCATTGTCAGCAACATAAATTGCAAGAGTACCGGCCGCAGGTACAGTAACCTGAACCTGATTGTCGGCAACTACCTTACCTTCAACATCGATCCACTTGCCGTTTGAAAACAGCTTCAGTGTAACGGTATCGCCAACCTTAACGCCGAGAACCTGAAGGGTAATGGTTGCGGATGAAGCGCCATTCTCCAGAACAATGTCTACGGAGTTCAGAAGCTTCTGACCGTCAATCTCCTCTGCCTTCTCTGTACCTTTCCCAACAGACACATAATCTGTGATGGGACCTGAAAGCTCTTCACCATTAGGACCTTTTGCAACACTGCCGGGAGCACCGGGTACAATGCTGGGTTCCTGACTGGGGCTGCCGTTTGCGGCAAATGCTGTAACTGCCATGGCAGCTACCATTACAAATGCCAAAGCTACAGAACAAATCTTTTTCATAATATTTCCTCCTTTATGTTTTGTAAAGTAACTATCATCGTTATTATAGTTGAGTGCAATGAAAAAATCAAGTGTTTTTTTGCGAAATCTTTGATTTTTTCGGAGCCTTTTTCTGGAAACCTGCAATCAGTCTTTCACTTCATAGTATGTGTTGAGGATCGTTTCGTACAAAGCGGTCTCATCCACATAGAATTCATCATAGGGCGTACCTACCACGTCGGTGCCCTGCAGGCTGTGAAGCTCCGTATCCAGCGTATATCCTATGGCCTGCGTGGCAAGGTATACACCCTGATCCGCACCGATATCCGTCACCATATAAGGCTGTATGGCCTGATACAGGCCAAGCGCCAGCGTGGGATTCTGGCGGATCGCATCCTTTGCCTTGCTTAAGAATCCTTTCATATACTGTTTCTGGCGCTCCATGCGGACCTCGTTGTCCTCGCCTTCCTGCGCGTTTCTGGAACGTACATAACGGACCGCCATGTCGCCGTCCAGCAGTACCTCCGCCCCTTTCACATAGGAAGGATCCACCTCTGTATAATCCTTCAGCAGTGTCACGGTCACGCCGCCCACCTTCTCATTCAGGATGGGGATCACATCCAGATTCAGGGCGCAGTAACCGTGAATGGGCAGGCCGTAAAAGAGGTTCGACACCGCGTCGCACACCAGCTTTGCGCTCTCCTCCTTACCGTCTCCAAAAGTATGGGCCAGCGCAAGCTGCGCCTTCGCCTGCCGCAGATATTCTCCGTTTTCGTCGTAAATGGCGATATCTGTCATAATATTCCGGTTAAGGTTAAACAACGTCACTTTTCTGTTTTTGTGATCCACAGAGACTAAGATCACCACATCGGACCGGCCTATTTCCGCTTCGGCATCCATAGACTGGATGTCGCCGGATTTATCGATGCCCATGATCACAAAATTCATGACCTGATCGTTGAAGGTATAGGTGACTCCCTTATACTTCACGCTGTTTTCATCAACCACTTCCACCTGCTGGTCGCCGGTCTCACTGTCGATCATGGGCTTTTTCTCCCCCGCCCTGCTCTCTAACCGGTACTTTCCAAGAGCGCGCACGCCAAAGTAGCCTCCCACTAAAAGCGCCGCGACGATCAAAATGACCAGAAGGACTATTTTCAGTACTTTTCCCTTTTTCATAAATCAATCAAACGCCTTTCTTCAGCATAAACTGTCAAAATCGCTGCTTCTACAGTATAAATGATTTGATCTGTAATTACAATTGAAATTTTTAACAAATCTGTACCAAACAGCCGCCTTTTACTGTTCTCTCGAAACCAGCACCGCCTGTACCACATACCGCTGGCTGCTGTTATTTACGCCAATACAGGTAGATAATGTGAGGATCTGATCCGACGCCTGTATGACAGTCTCTTTGTCGATATTCGCGTTCATGGACCGGTTTTCCATTACCTTTTCCAGATATGCGGCAAAAGCCGCGGGATTTTTCGTGTCCACGGTATTGAGCAGATGTTCATTCCCGGTCACATAGGCCGCGAAGATCCGGTAGGTAAGCTTCTGCGTAGGCGTATATACGTAGATCGTCCTGTTGGCGTCAAAAAATGCTTTGTCCTCATAGGAATGCAGGGACCCGAACATCGTATCATTCTTCATATTATGTCCGTACAGAACCGTCTGGGGATCCGTAAAATCCTTGGCGTTCATGGATTCACTGTAAATACATCCTGCCGCGCTGCTCTTTTTGTCAATACCGTGATCCAGATAAAAGAAGTCATCGGTGCTGTGCTGCACCACCGGATAGTCCACCAGCGTGCCGGGAACGGTGATCCATGCATAGATATCCGGATTTTGCTGCTGTATCGTGGCAAAATCCACAGGAATCTCCACCGCCGCGACCGGCGCTTCAGAAGCCCGGGCTTCCTCCGTCTGTCCCGGTTCCTCCGTTACAAAGGCCTCCTTTTTGATATCCTCGAAGGACTGCTTGTCATCCTCAAGCCCTTTCAGGTAGTGGACGATAAAAAAGATACAGCCTGCGCAGGCAAGTACGCAGACCAGACAGAGAACCAGCCAGAAAGTCTTTTTTGATTTCATTGCTTCTCTCTCCTCGTATGAAAGTAATAAAAGGAGTGCCGCAACCTGAACCTGCAGCACTCCCTTCCTGCCATTATTCTACAGTGTAAGGCATAAGCGCAACGTGACGCGCCCTCTTGATGGCAACGGTAAGTGCTCTCTGATGCTTTGCACAATTGCCGGTGATCCTTCTGGGAAGGATCTTGCCCCTCTCGGAAACGTATCTCTTTAACTTGTTTACGTCCTTATAATCGATCACATTGTCCTTACCGCAGAATATGCAGACTTTTTTCCTTCTGCGGGTGACTCTTCTCTTCATGGGAGCATCGGGTTTCTCTGATTTATTGTATGCCATAGCGGCTACCTCCTTTGCTTAATGCTTAATTAAACGGCAATTCTTCGTCAATACCGTCAGGAATATTCATAAAACCGTCCCCGGCCACAGGTGCGGGCGCGGGTGCTGCCTGTGTCTGATGCGCAAACTGATCCGGCTGGCGTTCGCCCGAAGCATTTTTGCTCTCCGCGAACTCCTGATCTTCCACCACCACATCCGTGGTGTAAACCTTCTGGCCGTCCCGGTTGGTATAACTGCCGGTCTGGATGCGGCCGGTAGCCACGATCTTCATCCCCTGACGCAGGTACTTCTCCGCGAACTCGGCGCCTCTGCCGAACACTACGCAGGAGATAAAATCCGCCGTCTGGGAATCTGCTCCGTCCCTGCGGAATCTCCGGTCTACCGCCAGCGTATATCTGGCCACCGCCGTGGCGTTTTCGCCCTGAGAATAGCGGACATCCGGGTCTCTGGTCAATCTGCCCATCAATATAACTTTGTTCATAAATTACTCCTTTTCTGAACTTATGCCTCTTTCTTTACGCATAAGTATCGAATAACATGGTCCATAATAGAAACTCTCTTTTCAAGCTCTCCGGGACATGTGGTATCAGATTCAAATTGAACAAAGTAATAATAGGCCTCTCTCATCTTCTGAATCTCGTAAGCAAGTCTCTTCTTACCCCATTCATCGACGCCTGTAACGGTACCGCCAAAGCGCTCAATGTAAGCTTTCACTTTGTCGATAACAGCGGCTCTTACTTCATCTTCAACTTTCGCACTGACAACAACTGCTAATTCATACTTGTTCATGCTACTTGTACCTCCTTTTGGTCTTTGGCCCTTTCTCCAAGGAAAGAGCAAGGAAAAATAATTCGTGAGCACTCATTATAACGCCGTACTCCGAAAATATCAAGCATTTTTTACGATTTCCCTTATATTTTTTTCAACCGCGCTCCGGGGCATCATCATCTGTCGTCCGCAGCCCTCGCACTGCAGACGGAAATCCGCGCCTGTGCGCAGCACCTGCCACCGGTCGCTGCCGCAGGGATGCTTTTTCTTCATGCGGACCACATCACCTGTGGCAAACTGTCTTTTTTCCATGGTTCCCTCCGTTCTGAAACCACCGCTCCGAAACCGGCTTACTGTCCCGCGGAACTGTACACCAGCTTCCCGTGGACCACAAACCGGTAATCGCTGCCACGGCTGGTACAGGTGGACAATGTGACGATTTTGTCGGAAGGCCCCACGGATACGCCCGTACTGTACTTGGAATAAGACTGTATCTTGGAAAGATAAGCCGTATATTCATCACAGGGGCCGTCCCACCAGCTGTAAGTCTCCGATACCGCCATAGGCTCATAGCAGGAAAAGATCTTGTAACGGTAGTTGCCTTGGGGCGTATAGATCCAAAAATACTCATTGCCGGCATAATAGGAAGCTTCCTTATAGTAGCGGAGCAGTCCGAACATAGAACCATTTTTCATATTGTGGCCATAAATGATGGTGTTCATATCCGTAAAGGCATTGTTGTTCTGGGCCTCCACAAAAATACTGCCGGCGCTGTTCTCCGTGTGGTTGATGGTATGCTTCAGATAGTAATCGTCGTCTGTTCCCTGTACTACCGGGTAATTGATCTGTCCAAGGGTTTCAAACTGGATCCACGCGCAGATATCGCTGTTTTCCTCCTTCAGGCCTGCCCAATCCACATTGGCGATCTGGAAATTCGGATTCAGCGGGTCGTTTTCGTCAATATACCCCGGCGCCTGCTGGGTGTCCGGCGCGGCAGTACCCTGCGCATACTTCTCCAGATCCTCGTACTCCTTTTCCCCGGCTTTGTACTCCATAAAAATAGTAACAAGTGAAAACACAGAATATACAAGCACGCAAAGCGCCACAAACATGACGCAGTAGCGGACTACATCTCCTTTTGACCGTTTTCGACGGGTCTTGCCTTCATAAACTTCATTGTCAGCGTATTCTTCATAATCTTCTTGATCATATGATAACACACCGAGCTCAGGATCAGAATCAGGGAACTTAATATCTTCAAGATCTGAAACCGGCGCTTTTTCCTGTCGGCTGTCTTTTTCACTTTTTTCAAGCTGTCTGCTGAGTTCTTTAAGCTGTTGGCCAAGCTCGTCGCCCGGCTCCTCTTCTTCCTCTGTTTCAAGTTGTTCGTTGATCTCCTCAAGCTGTTGGTCAAGCTCCTGCTCCTCGTCCTGTTCCTCTTCTTCCTCTGTTTCAAGCCGGCTATTGACTTCTTCAAGCTGTTTATCGACCTTTTCAGCCTGCTCACGGTCTTCTTCAGGCTGTCCGCCGGTCTCTTCAGCCTCTTTGCCAAATCCTTCTCCAAACACATCCTCTTCTTTCCCAAACGAAAGTTTACGGTCTTCAATGTCCCGCACGTCAATATCCTCGATCACAATACTGTCTATATCAATATCATCTTCATATTCCTTTGACATGACGCTGTCCCCCTTTTCCGGAATATTTCACAGCCACAGGCCGGATGACGTCTTTTCTTATGTATTTGCTATTGTAACAAAAAAAAATTAAGAACGCAAGGGAGAACACAGAAAACACACGTTTCCCAAGATCATACCTTTAATATAGTAGAAAGCTTTCTCCGGTTGCGGACGATCCCGTCGTCCGGCTCCAATACCGGCTCTTCCCCGATCAGGACACTAAGCTTGTCCAAAAATCCCGTAAGCTCTTCTCTCTGCCTGTCTGTAAGGTTTTTGCCGTCCATATTTTCCCCCGCCGCCAAAAACGCCTCCGCCAGCGCCTTCATATGGCAAAGATCCCCGGTCCCATACCGGTGCACATAGAAAAGCGCAGAAAAAGCGCCGCTCCGGCCGCTTTCCGCAACCCAGTATATGGGACATTTGTGGTAGATCCGCTGATGATCCCTGTAAAAATCCTTTTTCAGATATTGCAGGATCCGCTCTCCGGCCGGCAGATTCTTTTTGCTGTCCCCGTCTCCACAAAGCCCTTTTGCCAGCGTCTCCATTGTTTCCGGGAGCCTGTCCGCGCCGAACCATCCGGCCAGAAGCTCCTCCAGACGCCGCAGAATATCCTCACGGGAAAGAAGGATCACATTCTGCCCGGCCGGCGGCCTGCACCCCTGAAAGCGCCCAAACATACAGCCTACGGCAAAAGACACCAGAGATCTCATCTCCCTTTGAAAGTCCGCCTGTCTGACAGACCCTCTGTGCAGATCCTCAGGCTCCGGGCTTTCAAACCCGTAGGCCTCCTGCACGATCCGGTCGATCTGCCTTTCATTTTCGCACAGCTTGCCGGCGCGCTCACCGGCCAGCGCCTCGAACCGGGCGTAGGCCTCCGCAAGGCCCGCGCCGGCCTGCCCCTCCTTCACCAGCGGATGCACGGCAAAATCCCAGCTTGTCTCAAAGCTGTCCCAGTCCGCCTTG
>CANQQN010000029.1 GCA_947625995.1 uncultured Lachnospiraceae bacterium | reverse complement strand
AAAAAAATCAAAAGATCATCGGAGTATGCACATGAAAAAAGTGATCATCATCGGCGCGGGCCCGGCAGGCCTGACTGCCGGATATGAACTGTTGAAGCAGTCTTCTGCTTCCGATTATGAAGTAGTAATCTTGGAAGAAAGCGGCTGCATCGGCGGCATTTCCCGCACGGTGCAGTACAATGGCCACCGCATGGACATCGGCGGGCACCGCTTTTTCTCCAAGGATCCCGACGTTACCAGATGGTGGGCCGAAATGATGCCTACGCAGGGCGCGCCTTCCTTCGACGACAAGAAGCTGCACCGCCAAAAGCCGCTGGCAGAAGGCGGTCCGGACCCGGAAACGGAAGACCGCGTTATGCTGGTGCGCAGGAGGGTTTCCCGTATTTACTACAAAAAGAAATTCTTTGATTATCCTGTGAGCTTAAAGCTTGAGACAATTAAAAACATGGGCTTTGCCACCACGATCAAAGCCGGCTGCAGCTACCTGCGGGCCGCCGTGGCAAAGAAGCCTGAGGATTCTCTGGAAAACTTCTACATCAACCGTTTCGGCAAGGTTCTTTATTCTATGTTTTTTGAGGGCTACACCGAAAAGCTGTGGGGGCGCCATCCCAGCCAGATTTCCGCGGACTGGGGCGCGCAGAGGGTAAAGGGGCTCTCCATCCGGGCTGTGATAAAGGATATGTTCTCAAAGGTATTTGGCAGCAAAAAGGACCGCAAAGTGGAGACCTCCCTCATCGAAGAATTTGTCTATCCAAAGCTTGGTCCCGGCCAGCTATGGGAAACCGTAGCTGAGGAATTTGAAAAGCTGGGCGGAAAGATCCAAAAAAACTGCTCCGTTAAGCAGATCCTCACAGAGGGAACGCAGATAAAGGCCGTAGTTTATGAAGAACAGGGCGAAACAAAACAGATGGAGGGAGATCTCTTCCTCTCCTCCATGCCTGTCAAAGATCTGGTGGCAGGTATGGGCAGCGCAGTTCCTGCAAAAGAGGCTGCCATTGCAGCGGGACTTCCCTACCGGGACTTCGTTACCGTGGGCCTTCTGGTGGATCATCTGAACCTGAAGAATGAGACAGACATCAAAACGCTGGGCAACATTGTGCCGGACTGCTGGATCTACGTACAGGACACCGGCGTCAAGCTTGGCCGCATCCAGATCTTCAATAACTGGTCTCCCTATCTGGTGAAGGACGCGGAACACACTGTATGGATCGGTCTGGAGTATTTCTGCAAGGAAGGGGACGATTTCTGGAACATGTCCGATGAGGCATGCGTAGAGATGGCAGTGAAAGAACTGCAGAAGATGGGCGTCATCGGCGAACACCAGAAGATCTTGGACAGCCACCGGGAAAAGGTAAAAAAAGCCTATCCCGCCTATTTTGACACCTATGATGAGATCGATACCCTGATATCATGGCTGAACACCTTTCCCAATCTCTACTGCATCGGCCGGAACGGACAGCACCGCTACAACAACATGGATCATTCCATGGTCACATCTTTTGAGGCGGTAGGTAACATCCTCTCCGGCAGGACAGACAAAGAAAATATCTGGAATGTAAATACGGACAAGGAATATCATGAGGAAACATGATCTCTGACATAAAAGTGTCGCCCGGCGGCGACACTTTGCCATCCATTCACTTGACTCGCGCATTTTCCTAATGCAAAAAAAGGATGCCGGGAAGCAGACAGTTGCTTCCCAACATCCTTTTTATTTTTGGTCTTATCTGGCTATGTACGCATCATAGGCCCGCTGCCAGATCTCTTCGTATTTATCGCCGCCCAGACGCTTTACGTTACCCACGTAAGTATCGTAGTTGGTCAAAGGCTCTTTTCCTGTAATAAACCGCTGGCGCATCTTGGTAGTATAGTTCTTCATGTCTGTCACAATATCCTCTACCTCCTCCTGCAGTTCCACGGAAAGCTGGCAGGATGCAGGCATCTTGTAGGAGGTATCGCCCTGCGCCCAGACGGTGCTTGCCTCCACATACTCTTTGGATTTCCCTGCAAGGATATAATCGGAAACTTCGCCGAAATTAGGCAGCGCAACCGTGATCGGGTCCGCGTAAAGATTAAACTTCACAATGTTGCTGCCGTTGAAGCTCACCTGCTCATCCATGCCGTCTAACAGCTTCTTCTCGCCGTTGACCACCTCATAGCTCTCTCCCTCGATGCCCCATGTGGTGTAGGTGGAGCCTGATTCCGAAAGCATATAGTCAATGAGATAGGCCGCCGCCTCGTCGGTGTCATGGGCTACCGCATTGCTTGTAATTACAGTGGTGTCTCTGTTGAAGGAATTGATATCAGAGAAGCACCATTGATAGCCGTCCGCCGTCTTCGGCCACGGCGCCGCCGCGAATTCTGCGGAAGGAGCCTTTTCACGGAGCTTTGACAAGCTGGAATCCTTGTCGTCCATATCAAAATGTCTGGCCTCTCCTTTCCATACACCTGCGATATTGTTGGTCACAAGCTCGTCTCTCTTCTCAATGGAGGTCTGTTCAAACATATTCTCAAAAAGGCCGTCTGTGTACCACTTATTAAACTCTGTCAGAAACTGCTTGTATTCACTTGACATATAGCCGTTGACAACCTTGCTGTTGCCATTCTCGTCCTTCATGATACTGGGGTCGTCATCAATGCCGTAAGCGGGAAGGAAATATTTCCATCCGGAGGAAGCCATACACGCGGGAACCTCATCCCGCTGGCCGTTGCCGTTGGGATCCTGCGTCTTGAATGCAGTGAGCACCTGATACCATTCTTCCATATTTTCGGGAACATCAAGCCCTACCGCATCCAGCCAGTCCTGCCGCATGGCGATACCAAATTCCGAAGACGCGATCCTGTCATTGTCATCATGAATGTCATACAGCGTACTTACAAAGGTATACGCGCCGTCGTCCAGACGGATATCCCTTGCAAGATCCGGGTAATCCTCCAGAATCTTCTTGAAGTTCGGCATATATTCATCCATATACGGACGCAGGTCCACAGAAACATTGTCTTTGTACATTCCCGCCATACGCCCGGGGTATTTTGACAGATTCAGGCCGGTAACGATATCCGCATAATTGTTGGCGGCCATCATAGGCAGATAGGAATCATAATTCTGTGCAACCTGAAAGTCGATATTGATACCGACAGAAGCCTGAATGGCCTTCATGCTTTTCATTTCTGTCCAATAAGTCTGGTAGTAGGTATCTGTACCGCCTACCAGCCACCATGTGACGGTCACGTCCTCTTTGGGCCATTTTTCTACGCTGGGATCTCCTTCCACACCGCCGGAAGTTTCCCCGCCGGAGCCGCAGCCCGCTATCATGACAGCCATCATAGACACAATTATGAAAAGCGATAAGATTCTCTTTTTCATGTTTTACCTCCTTGCACAGCTTATTTTTATAGTTCGATTATAAGCGTTGTGCACAAAAAACACAAGAGAATTCCCTCTTTTTTGTTAAACTTTTAAGGCGCGGATAGCATTGCAGATGGCGATCACCGCCACACCTACGTCCGCAAACACAGCCGCCCACATGGAGGCAAGGCCAAAGGCCGCCAGAATGAGTACCAGCACCTTCACCCCGATGGCAAAGACGATGTTCTGCCGCACGATTCCCAGAGTCCGTCTGGCAATGCGGATAGCCTTCGGGATCTTGGAGGGCTCGTCGGTCATGATCACCACGTCCGCCGCCTCTATGGCCGCGTCGCTGCCCATGCCGCCCATAGCGATGCCGATATCCGCCCCGGCCAGCACCGGCGCGTCGTTCATGCCGTCGCCCACAAAAAACAGCTTGCCTTTCTCGCTTTTCTCCGTCATAAGGGCGTCCATTTTTTCCACCTTATCTGCCGGAAGCAGTTCCGCGTACACCTGATCCACGCCAAGCTTCTCTGCCACAGCTTCGCCCACTGCCTTGGCGTCTCCGGTCAGCATCACTGTCCGCTTCACGCCCAGAGACTTCATCTGCTTCAACGCCTCGGCGGCGTCCTCTTTGATCACGTCGGCGATCACAAGACTGCCCATATAGCTGCCGTCATAGACCACATAGATCACACTTCCCACGGCTTCCGGCTTTTTGACAGAGACGCCCAGCTGCTTCATCAGCTTTTCGTTGCCTGCCGCCGCCGCTTTCCCGTCCAGCACCGCCCGGATCCCATGGCCGGACACCTCCTCCACATCGGAAAGACGGGACAGATCCAGTTCTTTTCCGTAGGCTTCCCTGATGGAAACCGCAATGGGGTGGCCGGAATAGCCTTCGCAATACGCCGCCGTCAAAAGCAGTTCTTCTTCGCTGCAGCCCTCCGGATTAACCTGTACTACGCGAAACTGTCCCTTGGTCAGCGTGCCCGTCTTATCAAACACACCGATCTCACTGTAGGCAAGCGCCTCCAGATAATTGCTGCCCTTAATGAGCACGCCGCACTTGGATGCGCCGCCCAGTCCCCCGAAAAAGCTTAAGGGAATGGAGATCACAAGAGCGCAGGGACAGGAGATCACGAGAAAGGAAAGCGCGCGGTAGATCCAGTCGCTCCACGCCGCGCCCGGTATGAGCAGAGACGGGATCACCGCCAGAAGCACTGCAAGGATCACGACCACCGGCGTATAATATCTGGCAAATTTTGTAATAAAATTTTCGGTCTTTGCTTTTTTGTCTCCCTGACTCTCCACCAGCTTCAGGATCTTTGCCACCGTAGATTGTCCGTATTCCTTCGTGGCCTCGATCTCCAGCACGCCGGTAAGATTGATGCAGCCGCTGATGATCTCGGAGCCCTCGGCCACCTCCCGCGGCATGGACTCTCCGGTCAGGGCCTTTGTATCCAAAGTGGAATCGCCTTTTCTCACGATACCGTCCAGAGGCACCCGCTCGCCGGGCTTTACCAGCAGGATGTCCCCCACCGCCACTTCCTCAGGCGAAACCTTCACAATACTGTCCCCCTGCTTTTTGTTGGCATAATCGGGACGGATATCCATCAATGCAGAAATAGACTTGCGGGAGCGGTTCACCGCATAGCTCTGGAACAATTCTCCCACCTGATAAAAGAGCATCACCGCCACCGCCTCGGCGCAGTCGCCCACAAAAAAGGCTCCCACCGTAGCAATGCCCATGAGAAAGTTCTCGTCAAAGACCTGCCCGCCCATGATGTTACGGACAGCGTTTCGGATCACGTCGCCGCCCACGATCAGATAGGCGACCAGATAGATGATCAGCGCAATATTAAAATCCAGATGCAGGCCATGCTCCACGATCAGGGCTGCCGCAAATACCACGCCGCCTGCCAGAATCCTGTACAGGCGTTTCTTCATTTTTTTCGTCATAATTTTGCAGCCACCATTTCTACATCCGGCTCCACCTTTTTGATGATCTTTTTCGCGTCTTTCACGATCTTGTCAAAGGCGGATTCCTCCGCGTCGATCACCAGCCGCCTGCTCATAAAATTGACCTGCGCGCTCTTTACTTCGTCCAGTTTTTGGATCTTCTCCTCGATCACGCCCGCGCAGTGGGCGCAGTCCAGATCTTCCAGAATAAATGTTTTTGTCATGATGAAACCCTCCCTAAAATTTTTCTTGTTTTGATACATTTGCTCAGATTTTTTGAGACTTACTGTATTTTGATCACTCTAAAATATGCTCCATGCCCTGTCCTAAGATCGTCACAATGTGGTCGTCCGCCAGCGAATAAAACACCGTCTTTCCCTCCTTGCGGTTTTTTACCAGCCGCATCTGCTTTAACACCCGCAGCTGATGGGATATGGCCGACTGGGTCATATTCAGGGAATTTGCGATGTCGCACACGCACATCTCCGACCGGAACAACACAAACAAGATCTTGATCCGGGTGGAATCGCTGAACACCTGAAACAACTCCGCCAGATCGTAAAGCCGCTCCTCGGAAGGCATGGTCTGCCGGATCTGCTCCACGAACTTTGTATGCTGGTGATTGTCCTCGCAGCGCTCGATCTCGTAATCCATGGATACACCTCTTTTCTCAGGAAATGAATTGCTTTTAACGCCCGAACATTTGAACATTTGAATAATTGTTCATATATTTATCATACTACAATATTTCCATATGTCAAGCAGAATTTGCATTTATATTTATTTTTTTTTACAGCGTATGCACCTTTACCGCATTCATCCGCCGAAAGCGGCCGCCGCAGAACATGTTCCGACCGGCGACAAATTCATTCCACTTTCATCATGCGGTACCCCACGCCGATATGGGTCTGGATATACTGAGGCGCGCCGGGCTCCGCTTCAATCTTTTTCCGGAGCGCGGCCATAAATACGCGCAGGGAAGCCACGTCATTTTCCCAGCTGCTGCCCCAAACGTTCTGCGTGATATAAGTGTGGGTCAGCACTTTTCCCACATTTTTTGCCATCAGACACATAAGCTTATATTCGATTGGCGTCAGATGCAGCTCATTCTCCCCATAATAAGCGCATCCGGCGGCGTAATCGATCCTTAACTTTCCGTTGACAAACACCGACGCCCCCTTCTCCGTCTGCATCATCACAAGCCGCCGTGTGGTAACTCGCAATCTCGCCAGCAATTCTTCCACGGAAAAAGGCTTAGTCAGGTAATCGTCCGCGCCGTTGTCCAGCGCTTCGATCTTGTCGCTGTCTTCACTGCGGGCGCTGATCACGATGATCGGCATATTTGACCAGCTGCGGATACGCCTGATCACCTCCACGCCGTCCATATCCGGCAGTCCCAGATCCAGCAGGACGATATCCGGCTGATGAGTGGATGCCTGCAGAATCGCCTGCTCTCCCGTAGGCGCGGCGATATATTTATACTCGTGTGTTTTCAGTGTGGTCGAGATCAGATTTCGCACAGGCGCGTCGTCCTCCACCACAAGAATAAACGGCTTAAACATGAACCTTTACCTCCCCCGACGGTAATGTAAATGTAAAATTGCATCCATGAGGCTTATTGTCCGTAAGGACGATCTCGCCGCCATGGGCGTTGACGATCGACCGGCACAGCGCCAGGCCAAGCCCAAGACTCCGACGGCTGTCAGCAATGCGATTTTCTCCGGTATAAAACATCTCAAACACCTGAGATTTTTTACTGTCCGGAATACCGGGTCCGTCGTCTGAAATACTGACCGAAACGACGCCATCCTTCTTCCATGCAGCGATCACGATCGCAGATCCGACGGGCGTATATTTAACGGCATTATCAACAAGATTAATGATCACCTGTACGATCAGCTTCGCATCCGCATGTACAAACATCAATTCCTCTTCCAGATCCACACGGATGTGATATTCGCTGCTTCTGTGATCAATATGCCGCAGCGCCTCCTCGATCACTTCTTCCATTAATTCGTCCGATGTATGGAGCGTTACTCTGCCATCCTCGATCCGAGTCAGGGAGAGTAAATTTTCCATGAGACGTATGAGCCATAGAGCATCCTCCTGAATGTCGGTAAACACCTGCATACGCGTTCCGTCGTCCAGTTTGTCATAGCTGGAAAGCAAATAACCAGCGTTCCCGGAAATAGACGTCAGCGGCGTACGCAGATCGTGGGAGATCGCGCGCAGCAGATTTGCCCGGAGCTGTTCATTTTTGGCAAGCACCGCGGCCTGCTCTTTTTCCTTGGCATTGTGATTATTTTCAATCGCAAGTGCACACTCGCCAAGGATCGAAAGCAGCACGCTGTTTTCAAAGGAATCCAGCGGACGCCCGTCAATATGGATCCCCACCACGCCATAGACTTTGTTGTTAATTCGGATCGCAAGATAGAGACATTTTGCTTCCTTCCATGTATTCGTTGTCGCTCCGGCCCGTCTTTTGTTCTGAAGGACCCATTCCGCTGTCTCCATCTCCAGACCGGAGGAAAAACTGTCATTGTTGATCTCATCCATTGTACTAAACAGATACCCTTTTCCCAGCTTTCCGTTCTGCTCCGGGTAAGCGATCACATCCCGTTCCAACAGCTTCATCAGCTGGCCTGCCGTGATCTGGATCATCGCGTCATCGTCCTGCGCCTTCTGCAGAAGCTGATTTGTGTCAAACAACACCTGCGTGCGGAACGCCGCCTGCGCAGACTGCTTTGCATGATTTTTCAGCCGGTCTGCAAGACTGCCCGTGATCAATGAAGCAAACAGCATAATGGCAAATGTCACCGGATATCCCGGCTCATATGCGTGGAGCGTCAGTCTCGGTTCTGTAAAAAAGAAATTGAACACCAGCACGCTGGCAAGAGATGAGATGACGCTGCAGGCCTGGCTCTTGGTAAACAGCGCCGTCAACAGCACGCCCAGGATATAAACGGTGATGATATTTGCTTCCGTAAACCCCAAAACCCAGAAAACATTTCCGATCCCGGTAGTAACCGCAAGGATCAGCAGTATGATCAGTAGGTCTTTGAAGGTCGGCAAGATATATTGGGAAAAAATCTCTTTTTTCGCGGGGTATTTATTTTCCACGGCAGAATCCGGAATGATATGGATCTCCAGATTCGGGGCAAGCGATGCCAGCCTTTCAGACAGTGCGGGTTTATTCCAGAAATGCCTTCGCGCCGCCGCACTGCTGCGGCCGAGCACAAGAATACTGACGCCATAAAGTCGGGCAAACTCCGCAATCTGGTAAGAGACATCATCTCCGTTCACTGTGGCGATCGCCGCTCCGTACTGTTCGGCAAGCCGGATGTTTTCCCGCAGACGAATTTTGTCCGCGTCCGACATTTTGTCCGCGTCCGATGTCCGCACATACAGCGCCGTGAACGCACCTCCAAATGCGCCGGCCATCTGCGCGGCGGTGCGCACGATCCTTGCGTTCGTCGGGGAAGCCGACAATCCTACGAGAACATGCCTGTTCATTGTATCCTGTTCTTTCTTTTCCTGTCCTATCATTTTCACCGCCTGTGTTTCATTTTTTAACCGTTACCATTATAATGCAAACTCAAAAAAATATCTACGTCACATTTCTTTCTTGATTATCATAAAGAAGAATCTTCGCGTGTCTGTGTTTTTCGCGGTAACAACAGATCTCAGCATTCACTTCCTCATCTGTCATATCTTCCGTGAGTATGATACAAGAGGGTTCGCACACCTGATCTTCCTGCCCGGCAGGCTCCTGATCTTCTTCTAAATATCGATCCAGCAGCTTCATCGGCCAGAAGCCAAGCGCAAGAAAACAAAATACGACCAGCGCCAGCAGAGCTTCCTGCATAAAATTCATCTCCCCTCTGAAACATTTCATCCATCAGATACGAAAACGCTTTTGAAGCACATTGTATTCTCCAAGCACCAACAGGATCATTCCTTCCGTCAGGATTGTATCTGGCTGCAGCGCGACACGCATCCTGCCGTCTATTTTAATAGCCATAATGCTAACGTTGTATTTTTTACGGATATCAATCTGGGCGATGCTCTTTCCCACCCAGTTTTTCGGAACGGAAACCTCAAAGATCGCGTTCGATTCATCCAGTTCGATGTAATCAAGAATATGGTCAGATCCGTACTTTTTTGCCGCCCATTTTGCAATCTGTTTTTCCGGATACAGGACTTCGTCCGCCCCGTTGCGTATCAGAAATTTTGCCTGAACGTCCCTTGCCGCCCGGGAAACTACCTTTGCCGCGCCCAACTCCTTCAGATTAGAAGTTGTTTCCAGCGAGCTCTGAAAATCATTTCCAATGGCGACAATGCAGATATCAAAATTTTTGATACCGAGAGATCCCAGAAAATTTGTATTTGTGCTGTCCCCGATCTGCGCGTTAGTCACAAAAGGAAGTATCTCATTCACCCGGTCTTCCCTGTGATCCACTGCCAGCACCTGATGCCCCAGCCGATTGAGTTCCATAGCAACATGCGTTCCGAATCTTCCGACTCCGATCAGCAAAAATGATTTCATTTCGATCACACTCCTTATCCGACAATGATCTTCTCCTGCGGCAGCTTGGAGAAGTTTTTGGCTGCCCCGGTAAGCGCGGCGTAGATAAAGGTCAGACCGCCCACTCTTCCGAGAAACATCAGCAGGATCAAAACACAACGGGACAACAGTCCGAGGTCAGGCGTAATGCCGAGACTCAGGCCCACTGTTCCCACTGCGGAGGCAGTCTCAAACAGACAGACACCCATGGGGATTCCTTCCACAAGGCTGATGATCAGTGCGCCGGTCATAAACAATACCAGATACATCATCAGGACCGTCGCAGCATTTTGAACCGCCTCGCACTCAATCCTCCTGCCAAAACACTGCGCGTCCTTCCGGCGCCGGAATACCGCAAGCACATTCGCAAACAGCACCGCAATCGTAGTGGTCTTCATACCGCCGGCCGTGGAACCCGGAGACCCGCCGATCAGCATCAGCACGATCAGAATGCCCTGTCCCGTACTTTTCAAGCAATTCAGATCTGCCGTATTGAATCCTGCCGTTCTGGCGGTAACAGACTGAAAAGCTGACTGGCATACACGGTCCGCAAGAGGCAGCAAATTAAATTCAAAAAAGAAAAAATACAGCGCCGGTACCACAAGCAGAATGCCGGTGGTGATCAGAATCACCTTGCTCTGCATTCGGTAACGCCTGAACTGCCATTTGTTTGTGCGGATATCCTCCCACGTAAGAAATCCGATGCCTCCGGTCACGATCAGCAATACTACCGTAATGTTTATGACAGGATCTTTCTGATAAGAGGTGAGAGACACAAAAGGAATGTTTTCGGTTCCCATAATGTCAAACCCCGCGTTGCAAAAAGCAGAAATGGAATGAAATACCGACATCCAGATCCCACGAACACCGAAATCCCTGCAAAATACCGGCATCATGAGTACAGCGCCCAAAAGCTCTGTAACAAATGTTGCCCTGAGGATAAATCCTGTCAGCCGAACAATGCCGCCCACCTTTGGCGCGGCAATCGCCTCCCGCATTGTAGTGCGCTGCATCAGAGAAATCTTTCTCTTTGCAAGCAGGGCGAAGGACGCTGCAACTGTTATCACGCCCAGGCCGCCCATCTGTATCAGGATCAGAATCACCACCTGTCCGAATCCGGACCAGTAGCTTGCCGTATCTTGCACCACAAGCCCTGTGACACAGACAGCGGAAGTCGCGGTAAACAACGCTTCGTGAAATGGCGTCACTGTTCTGCTTCTGGCTGCGAAGGGCAGCATCAAAATCAGTGCGCCTGCCAGAATGACGCCCGCGAAGCCCAGTATAATGGCCTGAAATGAACTCAGACACTTCTTCCGAAGCACAGGTTCTTCCATATCGCTTCCCCCATCAACTTTTTTATTTGTCATGATTATATCTCTTGGAATTTTAAGACAGTATAAAACTATCCTCACAGTGCATTAAAATTGTATAAAGATTTGATGATTTGACGCGGGACGACCTCACATATCCCGCCTGACAAGAATCTTAAAGAAATTCCCTGTAGATCGTAAAAGTGCCGCCAAATAGCGACACTTCTCAAAATTCGCTTTCACAATTACAGTCACTTTCTAAAATCATAAAAAAAGCGCTGCAGAACGCAACGCGCTTTGCAGCACCTTTCTCTTTCATGCCTAAAATTATTTCACCAGCAGTGTATCGAGAAGCCCCGAAAGTCCTTCCTCTTCCAGTTCTTCGATCCTGCCGGTATCGCAAAGATTTGCCAGCTTCGGGTCAATGGGCAGCTTTGCCACCTGATCAATGCCATAGCGGGCGGCCACCTCTTCTATTTTGCTTTCGCCGAAGATCGCATGTCTCTTACCGCAGTCCGGGCATTCAAAATAGGACATATTCTCCACCACGCCAAGCACCGGGATATGCATTTGCTCCGCCATCTTTACCGCCTTTTCCACGATCATGGCGACCAGCTCCTGCGGAGAAGCCACCACCACGATGCCGTCCACGGGAATGGACTGGAACACCGTCAGGGGCACGTCGCCGGTTCCCGGCGGGCAGTCTACAAACATCAGGTCGACATCGCCCCACATCACGTCCGTCCAGAACTGGGTCACAGCCCCTGCGATCACGGGGCCCCGCCATACCACCGGGTCCGTGTCGTTGGGAAGCAGCAGGTTCAGGGACATGATCTCGATCCCGCTCTTTGTCCTCGCCGGATAGATGCCGTTCTCGTCGCCCATGGCTTTTTCGGTAACCCCGAACATCTTGGGGATAGAAGGGCCGGTAACGTCCGCGTCCATGATGGCGGTGCGCACATTTTTCCTTTGCGCCAGCACAGAAAGCATAGCGGTAACGGAGGATTTCCCTACGCCGCCCTTTCCGCTGACCACCGCGACAATCTTTTTAATACTGGAAAACTGATTGGCCGGCGCCAGAAGGCTTTCCGGCTTATTCTGGCTGCAGTCCGATCCGCAGCTTTCACAATCATGGGTACAACTCATAGTGATCAAACTCCTGTCTTAAAATTTCTTTTCGGACAGTGTATCACACTTTATCCAAAATGTAAAATAAATTCCGTTCTTCGACCGCTTTCTGCAAAATCTGACACCCATTTTACTGCGGCCACATAAACTACCATATAATAAAACCGAAGAAAGGAAAACTCTATGAGCAGAGATATTACAATGTGCCATCCTCGCCTACAACGTCTGGCAGTGCAACTTATTGATCTATGCGGTAGCCAAGGATTACCCATCCAGATCGGAGAAAGTTTCCGGACAATCGCAGAGCAGGATGCGCTCTATGCACAGGGCCGCACAAAGCCGGGAAAGATTGTGACCAACGCGAAAGGCAGTTCCTATAGCAGCATGCACCAGTGGGGCGTCGCCTTTGATTTTTACAGAGTTGACGGAAAAGGTGCGTACAATGAAGAGGAAAATTTTTTTCAAAAAGTAGGGGCGCTTGGAAAATCTATCGGGCTGGAATGGGGCGGAGACTGGAAATCCATCGTGGACAAACCACATTTTCAGTTGCCTGATTGGGGCAGCACCCCATCCAGACTGAAAAGTGAATACAAGACTTTTAATCACTTTAAAAAGACTTGGCCCGATAACGAAGAAACTTTTCAATTTCCAGAAAACACTCTCTCCTCCAGCCCCGGTAAAAGAATTACAGTAGCCTATTCCTGCGGAGATGGTGTGCGCGTACGAAAAGATCCAAAGACAAACGGCGCCGTACTCCGCACAGTAAACCATGGAAATCTGTTTGATGTGACAGGCTACAGCGGACAGTGGGTCAAAGTGAATGTGGCCGGTACCGTCGGCTATATCCATGAAGATTATGTGGCATACCGCACAGGAACCTGCACAGGCAACGGTGTACGTGTAAGAAAAACACCTTCTCTGAAGGGGACCGTACTCCGCACACTGAACAGAGGAAATCTGTTCGACGTACTGGGTTACAGCGGACAATGGGTAAAGGTAAATGTGGCTGGAACAAGAGGATATGTAAACAAGGCTTACGTTAGCTGAATTTAAAATTTTTTGAATACATGAGCCCCCCGATCGGCAGGGAAGAGCCAGAATACCGGGAACTTCTGACTGACTTTTTCTGCCGATTGGGAGACTCATTCTATGAAGCGTAAGCTACCGGATAAAAAACCCGATGAGCTTTAAGTCTT
>CANQQN010000028.1 GCA_947625995.1 uncultured Lachnospiraceae bacterium | reverse complement strand
AGGAAAACATCAAGATCCAGTGTCCGTGAGAACAAGCACAGAAAGTTGCGCAATCATTTAAGCGGAACGGCAGAAAGACCGCGTTTGGCAGTATTTCGCAGCAATAATCATATGTACGCTCAGATTATTGACGACGTCGCTCAGACCACTTTGACAAGTGCATCTACTGTTCAGAAGGAGATCAAGGCAGAGCTTGAGAAGACAAACAACGTAGAGGCAGCGGCATATTTGGGTACTGTAATCGCAAAGAGAGCGCTGGAAAAGGGCATTACGGAAGTAGTCTTTGACAGAGGCGGCTTTATATATCATGGTAAGATTCAGGCCTTGGCGGATGCAGCCAGAGAAGCTGGATTAAAATTCTAAGAAGGAGGAGAGCACATGAAAAGAACAATCATTGATGCGAGTCAGTTAGAGCTGAATGAAAAAGTAGTCGCAATCAAGAGAGTAACGAAGGTTGTTAAGGGTGGTCGTAACTTCAGATTTACAGCTTTGGTAGTTGTAGGCGATGGAAACGGACATATCGGCGCCGGCCTTGGAAAGGCTGCCGAAATTCCTGAGGCAATCCGCAAGGGCAAGGAAGATGCTACAAAGAAACTAATCACGGTGAGCAGGGACGAAAACGGAAGTATCACCCATGACACCATGGGTAAGCATACAGGCGCAAGCGTGCTGCTGAAAAGAGCTCCCAAAGGTACCGGCGTGATCGCAGGTGGTCCCGCACGTGCAGTATGCGAGCTTGCAGGCATTGAAAATATCCGTACAAAGTCTTTGGGCTCCAATAATAAGCAGAACGTTGTTCTGGCTACGATCGCGGCGCTGAAGCAGCTGAAGACGCCTGAGGAGGTTGCAAGACTTCGCGGAAAATCCATTGAGGAGATTTTAGGTTAATCATTTTGTCCGTCCGACGGACAGGAAAGAGGTAAACATGGCAGAGAAATTAAAAATTACCTTAGTCAAATCTACGATCGGTGCAATTCCCAAGCACAGAAAGACGGTTGCAGCGTTAGGTCTGAAGAAATTAAACAAAACTGTTGAGATGCCGGATAATGCAGCGATCAGAGGTATGATCCAGCAAGTAAACCACTTAGTAAAAGTAGAAGAGATCTGATATATAGATAAGGAGGTGTCATAATGGACTTATCCAATTTAAGACCTGCAGAAGGCTCAAGGCAAAGCAATAATTTCAGAAGGGGCCGCGGACACGGTTCAGGAAACGGCAAGACAGCCGGCAAGGGACACAAGGGCCAGAAAGCACGTTCAGGTGCGCCCAGAGTCGGTTTTGAAGGTGGTCAGATGCCTTTGTACCGAAGACTTCCCAAGAGAGGCTTCACATGCAGAAATTCAAAGGACATCGTGGCTGTCAATATGAGCGTTTTAGAAGTATTTGACAATGATGCGGTAGTCACTGTCGATACGCTGATAGAACAGGGAATCATCAAGAATCCCAAAGATGGTGTTAAAATTCTCGGAAACGGCGAATTAACCAAGAAGCTTACGGTACAGGTAAATGCGTTCAGCGCAAGCGCAAAAGAAAAGATTGAGGCTCTTGGTGGAAAAGCAGAGGTGATCTAATGTTAGAGACACTGCGCAATATGTTTAAAATACAGGAGATCAGAAAAGGTTTGATCTTTACGCTGCTGATGCTCATTGTGGTCCGTCTTGGCTCCCTGCTTCCCATTCCGGGGATCGACAGCCAGAAGCTGGGCCAGTTTATGACCAGTCTGGGAAGCTCCGGCGCGTTCAACTTTTTTGACGCCATGACCGGCGGCTCCTTTGAGAGAATGTCTGTATTTGCACTGAGCATTACCCCCTACATCACATCCTCCATCATCATGCAGTTGATGACCATTGCAATTCCCAAGCTTGAGGAAATGCAGAGGGATGGCGAAGAGGGAAGAAAGAAGATCGCAGAGATCACCCGTTATGTGACGGTAGGCCTGTCACTGGGTGAATCCATTGCAATGGCCATCGGTTTTGGCCGTTCCGGATATCTGACATCCTTTGATTTCTGGACAGTGATCGTGATCGTTGCGGCTTTGACAGCCGGCTCCGCGTTTTTGATGTGGATCGGCGAGCAGATCACCACCTACGGCGTAGGAAACGGTATCTCTATCGTGTTGGTGATCAATATTATGTCCAGCATACCGGCGGATATTGTGAACCTGTTTAACCAGTACGTTGTGGGCAAGAAGATCGCGCCTGCGGCGCTGGCGGCGCTGATCATCATCGGTGTGATCATTGTCACGGTAGTTCTGGTAGTGATCCTTCAGGATGCCGAGAGAAGGATTCCCGTGCAGTATTCAAAGAAAACAGTAGGAAGAAAGCAGTACGGCGGACAGAGCACGCATATTCCTCTGAAGGTGAACACCGCAGGCGTGATCCCTGTCATCTTTGCATCTTCACTGCTGCAGTTCCCCGTTGTGATCGCGACCATGCTGGGCAAAGGGAACGGCACGGGCGTCGGTTCCCAGATCCTGAGAGGACTGAACTCCAACAATTGGTGCAATCCTTCCCAGCCTATCTACTCCATTGGCTTTGTGGTGTACATTGTGTTGATTATCTTTTTTGCGTATTTCTACACATCCATCACTTTCAACCCGTTGGAGGTTTCCAACAATATGAAGAAGCAGGGCGGTTTTATTCCCGGTATCCGTCCGGGCAAGACCACCACAGACTACCTGAACAATATCCTGCGCTACATCATCTTTGTGGGCGCGGTAGGCCTTGTGATCGTAGCTGCGATTCCCATCTTCTTCAATGGCGTTGCAGGCGCGAAGGTGTCCTTTGGCGGCACATCCCTGATCATCATCGTGGGCGTTGTGCTTGAGACCATCAAGCAGATCGAGTCCAAGATGCAGGTACGCTATTATAAGGGCTTTTTGAATGATTAACTTCTGTATGGAATGACAGATGCATATACTACATGAAACGCAGTCTGTATGCCGGGTCTGACCGGAAATACAGTTGCGTTTCTTGTGGCATAAAGAAGAAAACGGTATTCAGTATAACGGAGGACAGGTATGAAAATTATTATGTTGGGTGCGCCCGGCGCCGGTAAGGGGACGCAGGCGAAAACCATTGCGGAAAGGTATGGGATCCCCCACATTTCCACAGGTGATATTTTCCGGGCAAATATCAAAAACGGAACGGAGCTTGGCAAAAAAGCCAAGGCCTATATGGATCAGGGAATGCTTGTTCCCGATGATCTTACATTAGATCTTGTGATGGACCGTTTTGCACAGAAGGATTGTGAAAACGGGTATGTATTGGACGGTTTCCCAAGAACGATTCCTCAGGCGGAAGCCTTGTCAAAGGCGTTGTCCGCTGCCGGAGAGGGGATCGATTACGCCATCGACATCGCGGTGCCCGATGAGGCCATCGTAGAGAGAATGTCCGGCAGAAGGGCGTGTCTCGCCTGCGGCGCCACCTATCATGTGGTGTACAATCCTCCCAAAGAGGAAGGCGTCTGCAGCGTATGCGGCGCTCCTTTGGTGCAGAGGGACGACGACAAGCCTGAAACTGTGTTAAAGAGGCTGTCCGTTTATCATGAGCAGACCCAGCCGCTGATCGACTATTATAAGAAGCAGGGCGTGCTCAGGCAGGTAGACGGGACTAAGAACATGGATCAGGTATTTTCGGAAATTGTAGAAATTCTGGGCTGATAACGGAGGCTTACAATGGCAGTAACAATCAAATCTTCAAGGGAGATCGCATTGATGCGGGAAGCAGGCAAACGTCTTGCGGAAACACATATGAAATTGAAGGAAGTGATCGCTCCCGGTATTTCCACATGGGAGATCGACCGCATCGGTAGGGAATTTATAGAAAACATGGGCTGCATCCCCTCGTTTCTGAATTATAACGGATATCCCAATTCCATTTGTATCTCCGTGAACGACGAAGTGGTCCACGGAATCCCCACGAAGGAGATGATCCTGCAGGAAGGCGATATCGTCAGTCTGGACGCGGGGCTGATCTATGAGGGGTATCATTCTGACGCCGCAAGAACATACGGCGTGGGGAAGGTAACGGCGGAAGCCCGGCAGCTGATGGACGTGACAAAGCAGAGCTTTTTTGAGGGCATCAAATACGCCAGAGAAGGCTGTCATCTGTTTGATATCTCCAACGCCATCGCAGCCTACGCAGAGTCCTTTGGTTACGGTGTGGTCAGGTCGCTGGTGGGCCACGGGATCGGAACCCATCTTCATGAGGATCCTGAGGTGCCGAATTTCCGCCAGAAAAGAAGAGGCCTTTTGTTGAAAGCCGGCATGACTCTGGCCATTGAGCCCATGATCAATATGGGCAGATGTGATGTGGAGTGGTTGGACGACGACTGGACGGTGGTGACGGAGGACGGCTCCCTGTCAGCGCACTATGAAAATACGGTGCTGATCACCGGGGATGAACCGGAGCTTTTAACCATAGAACCTGACAAACGCTGAGGGTGGTATGTGATATGAATGCAGAAAAAAATACCGCTGCCGACGTCAGGGTCGGATGGCTGGCGAAATCAAAAGCCGGACACGACAAGGGTCAGGTTTATGTCATTGTAGGCGTGGAAAAGGACGGTCTGTATGTTTCGGACGGCAGGCTGAAGCCTGTGGAACGGCCAAAAAGAAAAAATCCGAAGCATCTGCAGATTATCAAGCTGCAGGCCAAGGAGCTTCTGCAGGAGAAAAGACAGGCCGGATTTTGCAACGAAGAGATCAAATATGTGCTGCGTCAGTATAATCAGAAATTCTTATAGGAGGACGAACATGTCAAAAGCTGATGTGATTGAAATAGAAGGAACTGTGATTGAGAAACTGCCCAATGCAATGTTTCAGGTAGAACTGGAAAATGGCCATCAGGTGCTTGCCCATATCAGCGGCAAGCTGCGTATGAACTATATCCGTATTCTGCCGGGAGACAAAGTGCGTCTGGAGCT
Source organism: uncultured Lachnospiraceae bacterium (assembly GCA_947625995.1). Lineage (GTDB taxonomy): Bacteria > Bacillota > Clostridia > Lachnospirales > Lachnospiraceae > CANQUC01. The sequence goes on along the minus strand of CANQQN010000028.1, from coordinate 8,776 downwards.
CTCCCCGTATGATCTTTCAAAGGGAAGGATCATTTGGAGAGATAAATGATGAATCTGCCAAGTTTTAACAAAGTTTACTTGACAGCGTAAAATGCTGTTGATATAATAACGAATGGACTTTTTTTGAAAGGAGGGTTTACCGTGAAGGTTAGATCATCAGTAAAACCGATTTGTGAAAAGTGCAAAATCATCAAGAGAAAAGGGAGTATCAGAGTGATCTGTGAAAATCCCAAGCATAAGCAGAGACAGGGTTGATCCTTGCCGGCTTATTGAATTTGTGCGGCTGCAGCAGGAGACGCCGTGGGGCGTTGCCCTGCTGATAACAATATATTTCGGATCAAGACTGTATGGCACATGCGCCGCAGCGGGCGCGAGTATCTAATGTGTACATACACGGCTGGTTTTGAACACCGTCTATATTGCTTCAATACCGGATGCGTGAATACCGACATGCATACGGAAAGGTCGTATTTTGCGGCTGGGCGGGAGATTGTTTCCGCCTCAATTAAAGACAATATAAAAATGGAGGAAAAATTACATGGCTCGTATCGCTGGTGTAGACTTACCAAGAGAAAAACGTGTGGAGATCGGACTGACCTACATTTATGGGATCGGAAGACCAAGCTCCAACCGTATTCTTGCCGAGGCAAATGTGAATCCCGACACACGTGTCAGGGATCTGACCGATGACGAAGTAAGAAGGATCAGTGCCGTCATCGAGGAGACCCAGATGGTGGAAGGTGATCTTCGCAGAGAGATCGCAATGAACATTAAGAGACTGCAGGAGATCGGATGCTATCGCGGTATCCGTCACAGAAGAGGACTTCCTGTCCGCGGTCAGAACACAAAGAACAATGCCAGAACAAGAAAAGGTCCCAGAAGAACTGTAGCAAATAAGAAGAAGTAATCAAATCGAGGAAGAAAGTAGGTTAGTTTAGAAAATGGCTAAAAAAGTTGCAAGAAAAGTGACAAAGAAGCGCGTTAAGAAAAACGTTGAACGTGGACAGGCACATATTCAGTCATCCTTCAACAACACGATCGTAACGATCACGGATTCCGAAGGAAACGCTCTTTCATGGGCAAGTGCCGGTGGTCTTGGTTTTAGAGGTTCAAGGAAATCTACTCCTTATGCAGCGCAGACTGCGGCAGAAACCGCGGCAAGGGCTGCTCTGCCCTACGGTCTGAAGACGGTAGAGGTTATGGTCAAGGGACCCGGATCAGGAAGAGAAGCGGCTATTCGTGCATTGCAGACATGCGGACTTGAGGTAACGAGTATTAAGGATGTTACCGCGGTGCCCCACAACGGCTGCCGTCCGCCCAAACGCAGAAGAGTCTAATTAGGAGGTATATTTCAATGGCAGTAAACAGAGTTCCTGTTCTTAAAAGATGCAGATCACTGGATCTGGATCCGGTATATTTGGGAATTGATAAGAAATCACGCAGACAGTTAAAAAGGGCCAACAGAAAAGTAAGCGAATATGGCCTTCAGCTTCGTGAAAAGCAGAAAGCAAAGTTTATCTATGGCGTGCTGGAGAAGCCTTTCAGAAATTATTATGAAAAGGCTGCGAAGATGAGCGGCATGACAGGCGAGAACCTGATGGCCATGCTTGAAAGCAGACTGGACAATGTGGTTTTCCGCCTTGGTTTTGCAAGGACAAGAAGAGAGGCAAGACAGATCGTAGACCACAGACATGTGGCTGTAAACGGCAAGCTTGTGAACATTCCTTCTTATCTGGTCAAGGCAGGCGATGTGGTAGAGATCATCGAAAAGCATAGATCATCCGACAGGTATGCCCAGATCGCGGAGGCCGCCGGCGGCAGAATGGTGCCTGCATGGCTGGAGTGCGACGCTGAGAACCTGAAAGGAACCGTCAAGGAGCTTCCCAACAGAGAAGCCATCGATGTTCCCGTAAATGAGATGCTTATCGTCGAGTTGTACTCCAAATAATCCCTTTGGAGTGCGTAACCCTCACATTAATTTTGACCCAAAGGAGGGGCTATCATGTTCGATTTTGAAAAGCCAAACATTGATATTGTTGAAATTTCGGAAGATAAGAAATACGGCAAATTTGTTGTGGAACCTTTGGAGCGGGGATACGGAATCACTCTTGGCAATTCCCTGAGAAGGATCATGCTCTCCTCTCTGCCCGGCGTGGCTGTCAGTCAGGTGAAGATTGACGGCGTTCTCCATGAGTTCAGCACGATCCCCGGTGTGAAGGAAGACGTCACAGAGATTATCATGAACATCAAGAATCTTGCCATCAAGAATAAGAGCGATTCTTCCGAACCAAAAGTGGCATATATCGAGTTTGAAGGCGAGGGCGTTGTGACGGCTGCGGACATTCAGGCAGATTCGGATATCGAGATCCTCAATCCGGAGCTTGTGATCGCTACTTTAAGCGGCGGCAGCGAAAGCAGACTGTACATGGAGCTGACGATCACAAAAGGCAGAGGTTATGTGAGTGCCGAGAAGAATAAGAGCGATGACCTGCCAATCGGCATCATTGCTGTGGATTCCATCTACACTCCTGTAGAGCGCGTGAACATGACTGTGGAAAATACCCGTGTGGGCCAGATCACTGATTTTGACAGACTGATCTTGGACGTATATACAAACGCCACCTTAGAGCCCGACGAGGCGATAAGTCTTGCGGCCAAAGTACTCAGCGAGCATTTGAGCCTTTTCATCGATCTTTCCGAAAATGCGAAGACAGCGGAGGTTATGATCGAGAAGGAAGAGAATGAAAAGGAAAAGGTTCTGGAGATGAACATCGACGAGCTTGAGCTTTCCGTTCGTTCTTATAACTGCTTGAAGAGAGCCGGTATCAATACGGTGGAGGAGCTGACCAACAAAACGTCAGAGGAAATGATGAAGGTTCGTAATCTGGGCCGAAAATCTCTGGAAGAAGTGCTGGCGAAGCTTCGGGAACTGGGATTGTCTTTCAGTTCCAGCGACGACTGATGAAAATCTGAAATTTTCATCCTGAAAACCAAAACATTATGGATCAACAGCAGCCCTGCAGTAAGCCCGAAGAGCGTGCCCGGCTGTTCCACAAATGGAGGAAAAGAAAATGGCTAAGTATAGAAAGCTTGGAAGAACAGCAAGCCAGAGAAAGGCATTGCTGAGAAATCAGGTAACCGCATTGCTGAATAACGGCAAGATCGTTACGACAGAAGCAAGGGCAAAGGAAGTCCGCAAGTTTGCGGATGGACTGATCGCTCTGGCAGTAAAAGAAATGGACAATTATGACACCGTGACCGTGACTGCGAAGGTTCCCCGAAAGGATAAGGACGGCAAGAGAGTCAAGGAAGTGGTAGACGGCAAGAAGGTAACTGTTTACGACGAGGTGGAAAAGACCATCAAGAAGGATCGCCCTTCCCGCCTTCATGCAAGAAGACAGATGCTGAAGTTTCTCTATCCCGTGACTGAGGTAGATCCCGAGGTCAGGGGCAAGAGGAAGGCAAGCAAAAAGGTGGACATGGTGAAAAAGTTGTTTGAAGAGGTTGCACCGAAGTATAAGAACCGCAACGGTGGTTACACACGTATCATCAAGATCGGTCAGCGCAAAGGTGATGCAGCCATGACAGTTATTTTAGAACTGGTATAAAAATTGTAGCAGAAGGCTGTCGCAATATGAAAATTTGCGACAGCCTCTTTTCATCATATCCCCTGCAGGCAGGATATGGATAGGAGTTTCTCATGAGTATGATAAAGGCGGAAAAACTTGGACATGTGTACAAGCGCCTCAACGAGCAAGGAGAGGTAGAAACCACAAAAAAGGCGTTGAAAGATATTGACATAGAGGTGGAAGCCGGGGATTTTATCGCCATTCTTGGTCACAACGGGTCCGGAAAATCTACCCTTGCAAAGCACTTCAACGCCATCCTCACCCCAAGCGAGGGCGCTCTGTGGGTGGACGGCAAGGACAGCCGCAAAGAGGAGAATATGTGGCCTATTCGTCAGGCCGCAGGCATGGTGTTTCAGAATCCCGATAACCAGATCATCGCAAGTGTGGTGGAGGAAGATGTGGGATTCGGGCCGGAAAATGTGGGTGTCCCCACAGAGGAGATCTGGCAGCGTGTGGAGGAGAGCTTAAAGGCTGTGGGGATGTATCAATACAGAAAGCATTCGCCCAACAAGCTGTCCGGGGGACAGAAGCAGCGGGTAGCCATTGCAGGGGTAGTGGCTATGCGGCCAAAATGTATCGTATTGGATGAGCCCACGGCAATGCTGGATCCCAGCGGCCGCAAGGAAGTATTGAAGACCGCGAAGGCGCTGAATGAAAAGGAACACGTGACGGTGATCCTGATCACCCATTACATGGAAGAAGTGGTCTTTGCGGACAAGGTATTTGTGATGGATAAGGGCCGGATCGTCATGCAGGGAACGCCCAGAGAGATCTTTTCCCAAGTGGAGGAACTGAAACGCTATAGTCTGGATGTGCCGCAGGTGACGCTGCTTGCCTATGAACTGAGAAAAAAGGGGATCGACCTGCCGGCGGGCATTCTCACCAACGACGAACTGGTGGAGGCGCTGGCGGCGGCCTATCAACAAAAAGGAAAGTGATCGTTTATGTCACTGAAACTGGAACAGGTCAGTTATATTTACGGGGAAAAGACAGCCTACGAAATGCAGGCTTTGAAGAATATAAATTTAGAGATCCATAAGGGAGAATTTATCGGCGTGATCGGGCATACAGGTTCCGGGAAATCCACCCTGATGCAGATGATGAACGGGCTGGAGAAGCCCACCGCCGGAACGGTGAGATTTGACGGACAAGATATCTGGGAGGAAAACTTCGACAGAAAGATGCTGCGCAGCAAGGTGGGCCTTGTATTTCAGTATCCGGAGCATCAGCTTTTTGAGGTGGACGTGCTGTCGGACGTCTGCTTTGGACCGAAAAATCTTGGCTGTACCGGTGAGGAAGCCGAAGCCCGCGCCAAAAAGGCCCTTGCCATGGCAGGGGTGGAGGAAAGCTATTTTAAGGCGTCTCCCTTTGAACTGTCCGGCGGGCAGAAGCGCCGGGTGGCCATTGCAGGTGTCCTTGCCATGGAGCCGGAATACCTGATCTTGGACGAGCCCACGGCGGGACTGGATCCAAAAGGCAGAAATGAGATCCTTGCCCAGATCGCCAAGCTCCACCGGGAAAACGGGATTTCGGTGCTGCTTGTTTCCCACAGTATGGAAGATGTGGCCAATTACGTGGAGCGCATTCTGGTGCTCAATCATGGGGAGCTTCTCTATGATGACGTGCCGAAGAAAGTGTTCGCACACTATCGGGAACTGGGAAAGATCGGTCTCGGAGCGCCCAATGTTACTTACATTCTGCATAATCTGAAGGAAAGAGGCTTTGCTGTGGACACCGCGGCCGTGACTGTGGAGGAGGCCGCCGAAACCATATGCAAAGCCCTGAAGGATAGAATATGATACGGGACATTACCATCGGACAATATTACCCGGCGGACTCTCTGCTGCATAGGCTGGATCCCCGGACTAAAATCGTATGTACGCTTTTGTACGTGATATCGTTGTTTTTATTCAGCAATCTGACGGGATATCTGATCGCCACAGTGTTTCTTTGTATGATGATCTGGCTGTCGAAGGTGCCGGTGTTCTTTATTTTCAAAGGAATCAGGGCCATTCTTTTTCTGCTGATCATTACAGTGGTGTTCAACCTGTTTCTGGTGCCGGGTGAGCCGGTGGTCACCATCTGGAAGCTTACCATCACGGACAAGGGAATCCGGACGGCGGTCTTTACGGCGTTCAGGCTGGTGTACCTGATCTTCGGCTCTTCCCTGATGACGCTGACCACCACCCCCAATCAACTGACAGACGGACTGGAACGGCTGATGAACCCTCTCCGTATTGTGAAGGTGCCTGTGCACGAGCTTGCCATGATGATGTCCATCGCCCTTCGTTTTATTCCTATTTTGTTGGAAGAGACGGATAAGATCATGAAGGCGCAGATCGCCAGAGGCGCGGATTTTGAAAGCGGAAATCTGGTGAAAAAGGCAAAAAGTCTGGTGCCCCTTCTGGTGCCTCTGTTTGTATCCGCCTTCCGGCGGGCAACGGATCTGGCCATGGCCATGGAGGCCCGCTGTTACCGCGGCGGCAATGGCAGGACAAAAATGAAACCTCTGGTATATCAGCCAAGGGATTACATTGCCTATGGGGTGACCATTCTTTATATTGTGGCGATCGCCGTTGCGGTGAGGTTCACAAAATAGACACAATTTCATATGTTTTCCAACACACTTTTCATCTATACTGAAAAAAGAGATTCTGTGAAACCAAATGATGGTGAGGAGGGACAGCTTTGATAGAGGTTAAGAACCTGACAAAAAAGTACGGAGACCATACGGCTGTGGACAATCTGTCTTTTAAAGTAGAAAAGGGGCAGATCTACGGCTTCCTTGGGCCAAACGGCGCGGGAAAGTCCACGACCATGAATATGATCACCGGGTATATCGGCGCCACCGGCGGCGAGATCAAGATCAACGGGTATGATATTTTTGAGGAGCCGGAATATGCCAAAAGGTGTATCGGTTATCTGCCCGAGCAGCCCCCGCTCTACATGGATATGACCCCTTACGAATACCTGAAATTTGCGGCGGCGTTAAAAAAGATCCCCAAGGAAAACCGGGAGGACATGATCACCGAGATTATGGACCGCACAAAGATCTTTGATGTGAAGGACCGCCTGATCAAAAATCTGTCAAAGGGATACCGGCAGAGAGTGGGCGTGGCGCAGGCTATGCTCGGATATCCGCCGGTGATCATTCTGGACGAGCCCACGGTAGGTCTGGATCCCAAGCAGATCATAGAGATCCGCGATCTGATTAAAGACCTTGGGAACAAACACACGGTGATCTTAAGCTCCCATATCCTGTCTGAGGTCAGCGCCATCTGCGACCATGTACTGATCATTTCCAAAGGGAAGCTGATCGCAAGCGACAGTCCCGAAAACCTGACAAAGCACCTGCAGGGGACCACGAAGGTATCATTGACTGTCTCCGGCGACAGAACTGTGATCGAGGAACTGCTTGCGGCAGAAGAAAAAATCGAAAGCTATGAGATCAGGCCCTCTGATACGGAAGCCGGAGCTTATGACATAGAACTGCAGGGAAAGGATACCACGGACCTGCGCAGCCTGCTGTTTACCGCGTTTGCCGAGAGACAGTGCCCCATTTTGCAGATGCAGGCGGCGTCCATGTCTCTGGAAGATGTGTTCTTGGAGTTGACAGGCGGCGACAGAGAAGAATCTGAAGAAACAGAAGAAGCGGAAACATCCACTGCAAAGAGCGAGGAGGAAGAAGAAAATGGCGGCGATTTATAAAAGAGAATTAAGGTCATATTTTACCTCCCCCATGGGTTATATTTTTATTGCTTTTTTATTGTTTGTATCGGGCGTTTATTTTACCGCCTATAATCTGATCAACGCGTATCCGTGGTTTGGTTCGATTCTATCCGGCACCACGTTTGTGTTTCTCATATTGGTGCCGATCCTGACCATGCGCATTATGGCGGAGGAACGCAGGCAGAAGACAGATCAGCTTCTTTTGACAGCCCCCGTGAAGATCATCGATGTGGTACTGGGGAAATATTTGGCTTTGCTTACGGTCTTTGCGATCCCCATGCTGTTTTTGTGTCTGTATCCCCTGCTCCTTTTGATGTTTGGGAAAACGCCGGCTTCCCTTGCCATGGATTATCTGGGCATTTTCGGATATTTTCTTCTGGGAGCCTGCAATCTGGCTATCGGCTTGTTCATCTCCACCCTTACGGAGAGTCAGGTGCTCTCGGCGGTGCTGACCTTTCTGGTGCTGCTGATCTGTTATTTCAGTTCCAGTCTGGCATCATTCATACCGTCTACGGTCAATGCGTCCCTGATCCTGATCACCGTATTGATCATCGTGGCGGCCATTGTGATCTTTGTGATGGCGAAAAATGTGTTTCTGGCCGCAGGCGCAGCCTGTGTGCTGGAGGTGGCCCTGATCTTGGTCTTTGCCATCAAACCGGAGCTTTTGGAAGGCGTGGCGCCGGCCATTTTCGGCATCTTTGACGTCAGCGGGAGGCTGGAGAATTTTGTCTACGGAATTCTTGATGTGACGGGAATCGTGTATTATCTTTCCCTGATCGTACTGTTTATTTTTCTGACGGTGCAGGCGATCCAGAAACGCCGCTGGAGTTAAGGGAAGGAGGAGATTTGATGAAATCGGCAGAAAGCAGAAGATTCAGAAACGGCTCCTACAGCACCCTGCTCACGGTGATCGTCGTTGCCGTTCTGATCGTGATCAATTTTATCGTGGGAGGACTTCCCACTACTATCACAAAATTAGATCTCAGCGAACAGAAGACCCTTTCCTTCTCCGAGCAGACGAAGGAGCTTTTAAAAGGGCTTTCCGAAGATGTGACGGTGTATCTGGTTGCCCAGAAGGGCTCCGAGGACACCATCATTCAGGAACTGGTGGACAAGTATGCGTCCCTTTCCAAAAAGGTGCATGTGGTGGCAAAGGATTCCGCGCTGGATCCGACGTTTACCACACGGTATGCCTCCGGCGTACTTGCGGACAACAGCCTGATCGTGGAAAGCAAAAGACGTTACAAGGTGATCCCTTATGAGGATATTTATAAACAGACCACCGGGTATACCGAAACCAACCAGCAAATGATCAGCACAGATTTTGACGGAGAGAGCCAACTGACCAACGCCATAGATTTTGTGACTACCGAGGCGCTGCCGGTTGCCTACACGGTAACGGGACATTCGGAGCTTAC
>CANQQN010000027.1 GCA_947625995.1 uncultured Lachnospiraceae bacterium | reverse complement strand
CCTCCGAGACCAGCCCTGCGATCTCCCAGTGCCCGATGGTAGTATCCTTTCCTCTGGAACGCTCCTGCATCCGGGCAAAACAGCCCGCCGGATGGGCTACCCCCTCCCGACAGGTAACACCGTCGATATTGAAAAGTCCCAGCCGCCGCATATTGGGCATAGAAAAATAGGGGCTTTGGGCTGCGGAAGCAAGCGTATTGCTTCCCTGATCCCCGTACTGCGCCGCGTCCGGCTCCTCTCCGATCCCTACGCTGTCAAGCACGATCAAAAAAACTCTCTTCATCCAATACAGACCCTTTCCTGTATCAATACTTTCTACAGTAAAACACCCCGCGCGGCACACAGACAGACCTGTAAAAATGTGCTTTTTACAGGACCCGCCCTGCGGCAGCGCGGAGCAGTCTCACTGTTCCATGTCAAACATTTCCGGCACGGTCTTACCCGCCGGGTTTAAAAGGATTCAATTCAAAAACGTCTCCCTGAAAAGCGCCGTCAGATCATGCAGCTCCTCCACCTCGATCTTACGGCTGGAGGTAAGCTCCGCCATGTCTCTGGAACGGCTGGAAATGCCCATCTTTACCCCTTCAAGATTCATATGGTATTTGGCGTTTACAGGGTAACACTGGCATTCGATCACAGACGCCAGACCCACAAAATCCTGCACCTTTTTCGCAAGCGCCGGCTGGGTCTCATAGTTTTTGCAGAGCCACGCGTAAAGATCAGAGTGGAAATTGGCCATTACGCCGGAAAATCCGGCGCAGCCCATCTTCAGACTTTCCAGAAGCGTGGCAGAATTTGCGTTGAAGATCTTCAGGTCGGTCCCCTTCACCGCGTTCACCTTTGCCTGCAGCATATCCAGATCGCAGCAGGTATCCTTCAAAAACTGAAAACGTCCCGTATCCGCGCACCATTTCAGTGTTTCCGGCGTCACCAGCCTTTTATAGGGGTAAGGGCATTCGTAAATGCCAAAGGTCGCGTCGGGGATCCGATCGATCAGGTATTCGATATTTTCCCTTGCAGTCTCCTCGCTCTCCTCCGGTTTCGCGAACTGATTGGAGATAAACACATAGGAAGAAATCCCCGTATCGATGATTGCCTTTGCCTCCTCGATCTGATCCTCCTTGGAAGCTGCCACATGGCCGGATGCAATGACGCCAATATGCTTCGGCGTATTTTCCACCACAAATTTTGCAAGGGCCAGACGCTCCTCCTTTGTCAGGAAGAACATTTCGCTGGACTGGCACACCGCGAAAATGCCTGTCACACCTTGTTTGTCATACCACTCAATGATCCGCAGTACGGCGTCGTAATCAATTTTATTGTCCTCTGTGTACGGCGTGATCATGGTAGGCCATACACCGTTTGCTATTGTGCTCATTTTTGTCCTCTCTCCTGTCTGTTTTTAAACATAATTACCATAAGTAAATAAAGATTTTCATATATTGTAATATAATCATGTACAACATTCAAGTAGAAATTGGTAATTTTCATTCTTGTATTCAAACTTTAAATCATGTATTATAATATTCTGTAGGGGACTCATATTATCCTGCAGAGCGTATAAAATGATAAAAAACATCTACAATAACTGTTCAGACAAGGAGATAACTATGAACGCGGTTTCGGACAAACTGGCTTCTATCGCAGGCCCCGAAAATCTGATGGTCAACGAACCCATGCGCCTGCATACGACTTTCCGTGTAGGCGGCCCCGCAGACTATTTTGTCAGGCCGCAGACCATTGACCAGCTTGCCGCGCTCCTTGCTTTCTGCAGGGAGAATGAGCAGCCCTGTTACGTGATCGGCAACGGCAGCAACCTGCTTGTAAGTGATGAGGGCTACCGTGGCGTTATCATCCAATTGTTCCAGAATCATGACCATATCCGCGTGGAAGGTACCCGGATCATCGCCCAGTCCGGCGCCATGCTTTCAAGGATCGCTTCGTTGGCGCTTCAGGAAGGGCTTACCGGATTTGAGTTTGCGTCAGGCATTCCCGGCACCTTTGGCGGCGCCTGTGTGATGAATGCGGGCGCATACGGCGGTGAATTAAAAGACGTGCTGGTTTCTGTCAGCGTCATGGACCAAAACGGGACCGTTTCCACCATCTCCCCGGAAGCTATGGAGCTTGGCTATCGCACAAGCCGTTTTCCGAAAAATCAGGAGATCGTTCTGGAGGGCACCCTTTCGCTTCATCAAGGCGACCCTGCAGAGATCCGCGCGAACATGATGGAACTGACCGCAAAACGAAAAGAGAAACAGCCTCTTGAATTTGCAAGCGCAGGCAGCACTTTTAAGCGCCCTGCAGGCTATTTTGCGGGAAAACTGATCGAGGATGCCGGTCTGAGAGGGTTTTCCGTCGGCGGCGCCGCTGTTTCCGAAAAACACTGCGGCTTTGTCGTTAATAAAGGAACCGCTTCCGCCGCGGATGTGTGGAAGGTCATCACCCATGTGCAGGAGGAAGTCTACCGACAATCCGGCGTACAACTTCAGACAGAAGTAAAGCTGCTGGGAAGCTTTTCATAACCCTGTGCCTGTTTATCTACCTATTACCGATAAAGGAGAAATGCATTATGCGCTTTTTGATCGTTACCGGCATGTCCGGCGCCGGCAAGACAACCGCATTAAAAGTGCTGGAAGATTTCGGATATTTCTGTATCGACAATCTTCCGATCTTCCTTATGGACTCCTTTGCAAAGCTTCTCTACGTTCCAAATTCCGGTATGCATCAGGTAGCCGTCGGCATTGATATCCGCAGCGGTCAGGCGCTGGACGAACTGGAAAAAACTCTTATCCGATTCAAGGCTCAAAATTACTCTTACGAAATCTTATATCTGGACTGCAGTACGGATATCCTTGTAAAACGTTTTAAAGAAACGAGGCGCAGCCATCCGCTCACCAAATACGGCCGGGTGGAGGACGGCATTGCCGAGGAACGAAAACGGATCGCCTTTTTAAAAAAGCGGGCCGATTACATCGTTGATACCAGCAATCTTCTTACGAGGGAATTACGGACCCAGTTGGAAAAAATATTTGTCTCCAACGGAAATTTCCGGAATCTGATGATCACGGTGATCTCTTTCGGATACAAATACGGACTTCCCTCCGACGCCGATCTGGTGTTTGACGTGCGTTTTCTTCCCAATCCTTACTATGTGACCGAGCTTCGTCACAAAACCGGCATGGATACGGAAGTACAGGACTATGTTCTTCTGTCCCCTGCCTGTAAAACGTTTTTGGAAAAGCTGTTCGACCTGTTTGATTTTTTGATTCCAAATTACATAGACGAGGGCAAGAACGCGCTGGTGGTAGCCATCGGCTGCACCGGCGGAAAGCATCGTTCCGTAGCCATTGCAAATGTGCTCTATCAGAGACTTCAGTCTATGAACTCGATCGGAGTGCGCATTGAACACAGAGATATTCAAAAGCATTCTTCCAAAAGTCAGGAGCAGGAATGACCTATGTCATTTTCAGGAGATATCAAAAAGGAACTGACAAGAGAGGTCAGCAAACGCCGCCATTGCCAGATCGCCGAATTGGCAGCCATAACGATATTCGCCGGCAGCGTGTCATACCGTTATCCAAACAGGTATGTCATAAAGTTCCAGACGGAAAATATAAACGTAGCAAAAAAATACTGTACATTGCTGAAAAAGTGTTTTAATATATATGCTGAAATCAGCGTAAGATGCCACTGTTCCTCCCGGAATAACAGGATCTATACCGTGTGCGTCAACGACAGCGGCCAAAGCGCGCAGATCCTTCAGACGCTGAAGCTTCTGGATGAGAATGACAGTCTGCTGCCTTCCGATAGCGCAGCCGACCCGCTGCTTCTTCAGCAGACATGCTGCAAGCGGGCTTTTTTGCGAGGCGCATTTCTGGCCTCCGGCTCCATGAGCAATCCGAAAAAATCCTATCATCTGGAGATCGTATGCGACGCCATGCCCAAAGCCCAACAGCTGCAGGCCCTTATGCACGGGCTTTCCCTGAATGCGAAAATCGTTCCCCGCAAAAAGCAGTTTATCGTATACATCAAAGAAGGAGAACAAATCGTAGATATGCTGAATCTGATGGAAGCCCATGTGGCGTTGATGGACTTTGAAAATGTCCGCATTCTCCGGGACATTGCCAACCGCATTAACCGTCAGATCAACTGTGAGGTGGCAAACAGCCAAAAGACCGTCACCGCTTCCGCAAGGCAGCGGGAAGACATTTTACTGATCGAAAAAACAGTTGGATTTGCTTCTCTTCCGCCCGGTCTTCAGGAGATCGCTTCCCTTCGTCTGGAATATCCGGATATCCCCATAAAGGATCTGGGGGCGCTTTTATCTCCGCCGATCGGCAAATCGGGCGTAAACCACCGACTGAGAAAGATTCATCAGATCGCAAATGAAATCAGAAAATAGATTAAGGAGAGATGAAAAATGCAAAAATCAATTGAGGTGCATCTGCCGGAAGGAGCGGATGTAAGACCTGTAGCTATGTTGGTACAGATCGCCAGCCAATATGAAAGCAAGGTGTATCTGGAGACCGACAGCAAAAATATCAATGCCAAGAGCATTATGGGCGTGATGTCCATGACGCTCAACGACGGAGACACCATCACGGTTTCAGCCACCGGTCCCGACGAAGAAGCGGCGCTGACAAATGTAGTCAGCTATCTGAGCGGAGACAAACAGTCATGATCATTGATTTTCATACCCACATTTTTCCGGACGCGCTTGCGCCCAAAACAATTCCTTATCTCGCCGATCTCTCAGGCGTCGCCCCGTCCATGGACGGCACTCTTAACGGCTTAAAGGCATCTATGGCAGATGCGGGCATTGATCACAGTGTAGTTCTTCCGGTTGTGACAAAGTCTCATCAATTCGACAGTATTCAGAAATTTGCCGCGCAGATCAACGGCAGAGACGGGATCATCTCTTTCGGAGGAATCCATCCCGATTGCGAAGATCCCGAAGAAAAAGTGGCATACATTGCTTCTCTGGGACTCCGGGGCATAAAACTGCATCCCGATTATCAATCGGTAAACGCAGACGACCCGCGCTTTGTCCGCATTGTAAACGCCGCTTTAAAAAACCGTCTGGTTGTTTTATACCATGCGGGTATTGATATCGGACTTCCCTCGCCAAACTATTCCACACCGCAAATGCTGCGCAACCTTCTTGAATCTATAGACCAAACACCAAAAGCGCCTGCAGACGGTTCCGAGGGTGCGCTTGTCTTTGCCCATACAGGCGGATTTCGTCTATGGGACGATGTGGAAGATATGCTTGTGGGACAGCCCGTATATTTTGACATCAGTTTCAGCACTCCTTATATATCTGACAGCCAGTTGGTAAAGATCATCCGACGCCACGGGGCTGACAAGATCTTATTCGGCACCGACTGCCCGTGGAGCAGCCAGAAGGCATATCTGGAGCATTTTTGTTCCCTGCCCCTCACCGAAGAAGAAAAAGAAGCCATTCTATGGAAAAACGCGGCAAAGCTGCTTGGATTAGACAAATAAAACCCTGCTATCAAAAAAGCGGCGGATCTTTTTGATCCGCCATTTTTTCATCTCCATTTCGGAGCGTCCAAAATAACCACTTAAGAAACCGGCACACCGGTGTGATCTTTCAATCTACTCCTCCTGCTGCTCCGTTACCGGTGTGATCACGATATTGTTTCCGTCGCTGCCTGTTTTGCGCTTTACAATGTCCTCGATCTGAGCCAGCTTCGCGTCTGTCAGTTCGCCGGCATTTACCACCACATCTACGGAACCATCCGTAATACTGACGATCACATCTGTAAATCCCTTGGCCTGCAAAAGCGTCTCCGCAGCCACCTCTTTTTCAGCGTTTTCCGTCATTGCGAGCATATTGTTTACCGCTGCCTGACGCTGTTCCTCTGACACAGTTCCGCTGTCAATGACCTCCTGAAGTGTTTCCTTGTTTTTTGACCGCACCTGCTCTCTGTTCAGTTTTGCCGCGGCAACAATACCTACGCTTCCCGTAGTCATTACGGCTTCTCCGGGCGTTTCCGTGGACTGTTCGATCTCATTTGCCAGTTCCTGCTCGCTGCTCAGGTCATTCTGAGACTGCTCTCCCCCGCTCTCCGCCGTTTCGTCCGTTACCGGAAGTTCATCTCCTTCTTCCTCATTGGCCACCAGAATATCAGTGCCGTCCCCCATATCCGTGATCTCGTTGGCTTCAATGTCTTCCTCTGACAGATCCATCAGCTGGTTATCTTCCACTGCGGCATCCGAAAGTGCCTTTGAGCTTTCGGGCTCCATCTCTCTACCGGCAAAATTCAAATATCCCGCAATGGCGATCATAAGCGCCAGCGCCGTGATAATAACCTGATTCTTTTTAAACATATGCTTTTTGATTTCCTTTTTCATGCTCACCCTTCCTTCATCCTTACTACCGTAATCTTATGCGATTCAATAGAAAATAATGCCATCACCGCATCAGATATCTTTTGTTTTACAACCGGATCGTCCCCGCCCTGCGCTACTACCAACACCCCTTTCACAGCCGGAGAAACCTCCTTTACCACATAAGGAACGGAGCCTGCTTCCACATCCTGATAGACTGTCTCTTCCCCCGTCTCGCTGTCAGTCTCCGTCTCCTCATCCCCGGAAAGGGTCTTTGAGGATGTTCTGTCCTTCGCTACGATCTTTTCCGTAGATGATTTCAGGGTGACGAACACCTGCACTTTTCCTGCCCCCTCCATCTGGGACAGACATTCCTCCAGCCTGCGTTCCAGATATTCGCCGTATTCCTCATCCTCTGTGGTTCCCGAAACTGTCTCATCCTCTGTCCGGCCTTCTGTTCTGCTCTGCGCGGAGTCTGTAGTTCCTTTGCTTTTTTTCTCCGGAAGTGCGATCACCATAAGCAATAGTCCGATGATGAACACAACGATGATCTGCTCCTTTTTTATATTCGGAAACCCTTTCCATTTCATAGACGGCACCTACCTGATCTTAATATTGATTTTTTCCGGGGATATCCCGTAGATTTCCGCCAAAAGTTCCCCAAGTCTTTTTTCTTCCTGTTTTTTTGCTTCCCGATCTGTCCTTGCCAAGGGCCGAAGCGCCAGCGTGATACTGTCAATACCGTCTTCTGTCAGCTTTGCTTGAATCTGCTCCTCCTGATAGCCTTCGTTTTTGACCTGTTCCGCAAGCCGTTCTTCGACGGCTCTTTCATAGGAATCCAAAAGCGTTGCTCTTCCGGTCTCATCGATCTGTTCCAGCACCCTGTCCCGTTCCTGATCCTCCTGCCATTGCACCGCTTTCTGATACAATGTTTCCACCAGATGCCCACCGCTGAAAGCTTCTCCCACCGGGCCCACCACAATCAGGATCAAAAGCAGGCCCACAAACAACTGCACATATTTTTTGTACTGATTATCGGGCAGCACATGCATAACTGCCGATACAAGGATAAGATAGATTACGATCGTGCGTACCCATTGTAAAATAGACGCTGTCAAAACATCACCCTCCTAACCCATGCCTCCGTTTGTGGAAGCGGTGAGCACCGCCACTGTCAGCAGAAATAAAAAACAGGTGATCATCAGCGTGCGCATGAGCAAGGAGGTCCCTTCCCGTACATATCCTACACATTTCTGGATGCGCTTGTCCGCCACAGGCTGGATCAGGGCCCCGGAAAACTGGAACAACAGTACATAGCCGCCAAGATTTACTACCGGGGCAAGGCATATCAGTACAAGGACGATCAGGGCTGCCGCGCCCATCCCGTTTTTGATGAGAATGGCGGCACCGATCGCCATTTCCGTCACTCCGTTGATGGCGTTTCCCACCCCCGGTATGGACATCAACGTCTTATGAATGGCTGCCGACTTGAAACTGTCGATAAATGGAGCCACCAGACCTTGAATCAATTGAAATCCAATAACAAGACCGATCACCGTCTTTAAAAACCACTGGATCAACGTTTTGATCAGCCCTGCGGTTTTGGAAAACAGATCTTCTTTGGAGATATGGTTGACTACCCCCAGCACCACGTATACATGGATAAGCGGGATCAAGAGCCTGACCACAAGCCAGTCCACCACAAACACGAGAAAGAGAAAAAACTCATAGAAGATCACCGCTGTGGTGCCGCCTCCGGCAGCAGCCACAATGAGCATATATGCGGGCATCATCACCTTCACAAACATAAGCAGCTTTTCAATCGTTCCAAGCGCTGTTTGGGACGCCCTTCCAAAGGAACTGACCAGCAAAACAAGGAGGATCAGAAATACGACATAAAAGCTGATGTCCGACACCTGCGCATTGCCAAACACAGAGGATATCATCGTGAACAGCGCCGACAGTATCGCCAGTACCAGAATCTGCGACAGAACCTTTCCCGCACCGTTCAGATCGCCGAAAACGCCCCGTTCTAACAATTCTTTCAAAAATTCCATATTCAGCCTGAATTTTCCCGACGCAAGCCCCTCCGCAAGCTCTTTAAAGGAAAGCTTGTCTGTTCCCAAAGCTTCCTCCATAGCTTCATCCAGTTCGGAATAATCTGTCTGGGGCAGTTCTTCCGTCTGTATTTCAAGTTCCTTTTCCTGCCCACAGGTAAGTCTTTGCTCTGCATAGATCAGACAAAAGACCAAGAGAATACCGCAACTGAACTTCAGCCATTTTTTCATGATTACCTCCACTCTTCACTGCATCCCTGATCCGAACATTATGCCGGCAAGATCCGTGCACCTGTCAAAGCAGTCTCTCTATGGTCTCTATCAAAGCGGTGATTACCGGCATGCTCAACGCGAGAATGGATACCTTTCCAAATATTTCAATCTGATGAGCCACCACACTATGCCCCGCATCCTTACAAAGGCCCGCGCCGAAATCAGAAACATAAGTGATTCCCAGCATCTTCACCAGCGTCATGATGTACGCCGTGTTGATGGACACCAGACTCTGTATCTTGTCCACCATAGTAAGCACCGATTCAAGCCTGCTGACAGTCCATGCGCAGATGACAAGGCCGGTAGCCAGCGAAAGGTGCACGCCATGGGCAGATTTGGTTTCCTTTAATTGGGCGGCAAGAAGCACGCCGATCACGCCGATCACCGCAATTTTGATGATTGTCACCTTTGATCACCTCTTTCCGGAAAACATTCTGAATACATACCGGACAAAACAGCCCATACTATATAACCGCAGCCATTATAGAGACCCGTTACAGGGCAAACAGCTTCTGTACTGTTTCAAACAACTGATAAATATAGGGCAGTATCCAAAACAACACCAGCACAAGACCTGCAAGGCTTGCCAGAAATGCCTGATCGTCCCTTCCGCTGTGCTTCAGCACCTGACTGAGTACGGAAATCAGGATTCCCACCGCCGCAATCTTAAATATAATCGTTACACTCATTGAAAGCCTCCTGTCATATCAGCAGCAGCGCCACCAGTATTCCGCACATGGTTCCTATGCAGCGGTAAACTTTTGCGTTGTCCGCAAGCTTTGCGCGCGCCTCCTTCTCTCGCAGCGCAAGCTGTTCCATGATCATCTGAATGGTATTCAGCTGCATCTCCCTGTCAAGGTAGCCCAGTTGTCCGCAAATAGCGCACAGCCAGTCCAGTTCTTCTTTGGAAAACACGCTTTTTTCAAACTGTTGCCTTACCTGCTTCTCCCATACATCCGAAAGAAGCATATCCGGCGTCTCCAAAAGTGTGTCTCCCACCTTGCCGAACAGTTCTCCGAAAGGCGCTCCTACTCGGTGCTTTATGGTGCCGAATGCTTCCGGAAGGGAGGCGTTTGCAAACCTGATCTCACCACGAACCACAAGGAGGCACCGGTTCAATTCTTCCAACAGCCGGACCTTGTCCTTTAATTCCCCGGCAAGGCAAAATCCATAAGCGCTGCCGGACAGGCAGAGCAACAGTGCGCCCAAAATTTTCAGCATAGTCCTCCCCCCATTTATTATCTTTGATACAGCAGACTGCCGCCGCCGTCATACACCGCTTTCAATTGCCCCATCCGCCTTTCGGAAAGCAGGACAAACCGATCAAATACGCCGCCGTTGATCAGTTTCGCAAAAAAAGGCTTACTTCTGACTTCCTCAAGAGAGCTTCCGTGAACTGTCGCCAGAAGTCGGCAGCCGCAGTGAACTACGGAAAACAAAGCATCTGCGTCACGCTCATCCCCGATCTCATCCACAGCTACAATATCCGGCGCCATCGAACGGATCAACAACATCATCCCCTCCGCCTTTGGACAGCAATCCAGAATATCCGTACGGGCTCCCACATCATTCTGAGGGATTCCCATATAACAACCGCCGATCTCAGAGCGCTCGTCCACGACGCCGACCGTCTGCCCGCGGATCCTCTCCGTACCGTTGGAAAACTGACGGATCATGTCCCGCAAAAGGGTTGTTTTCCCACAGCGGGGCGGTGAAATAATCAGGCTGCTGCATGCATGTCCGTTTTCTGTCACATAGGGCATCACCAATCCTGCGCAGCCGGTGACCTCATGCGCCACGCGAATATTCATGCAGGTAATGTATTTAAAGCTTTTGACCCTTCCCTTTTCCAGAATGGCCCTGCCTGCGATCCCCACCCTGTGTCCGCCGTTTACCGTCAGGAAGCCCTGTTTCACCTCATCCTCGAAAGCGTACAGAGAGTGGGAGGATACGATCTGCAGAGTCTCTTTGAAATCCTGCTCCGTCACCACATATGCCTGCCTGATGGTTTCAGCCATATTTCCCTCTGCCGTCAGAGCATACTCTCTCCCTTTACAAACGATCAGAAGGGGACCGCCCACCCGAAGGCGGATCTCCTGCAGCTTCTCTGTATCCGGATCTGCTTTCTCCAGAATCCGGCGGACGCCCGGACCAAGGATCCGTAAGATCTCCTCTCTTTTTTTCATCCTGCTCTCCCCTTTTCAATGGTCTTTTACCTCAATATATGAGGCCCGTCCAAAATTAGAACACAAAATACAGAAGGAAACGTGACGCCGAAAAAGGACTTGACAATTATACTCTAATATATTAGAGTATCTATATACTCTACTGCATTAGAGAGAAAGGAGCGCTGTTTATGGATACGCCTAAAATCTATGAAAGTGAATATCGATTTTGCCTGATCCTATGGGAACATGAACCGGTCAAAAGCGGCGATCTGGTAAAGCTCTGCAAAGAACAGCTTGGCTGGAAGCCTACGACTACCTATACGGTGATCAAACGCCTGTCCCAGCGGGGCGTGCTGAAAAATGAAGACACCATTGTCACATCTCTGGTGAGCAAAGAAAACGTGCAGGCAGCGCAGATTGAAGAAATGGTAGAAAAAACCTTTGAAGGTTCCCTGCCGGCGTTTATTGCCGCTTTCACAAAACACCAGAAGCTCTCAGACGCCCAGATCGACGAGATCCAACAAATGATCGACCACTGCAGGAAAGGAGATTTATGATGTCCGCATTATTTTTACAGATCGTCAACAAAAGTCTGTCGGCAGGCTGGCTGATCCTGACAGTACTGCTGCTGCGTCTTCTGTTCAGAAAAGCGCCAAAATGGATCACCATGCTTTTCTGGGCCATTGTAGCCCTGCGGCTGATCTGCCCCTTCTCTGTGAAAAGTCCGGTGAGCCTGATCCCCAGCGCGGAAACAGTAAATCCCCATATCCTGACGGACAGTTCTTTGGAGATCCATACGGGGATCGCTTTTCTGAACAACGCCGTAAATACTGCGCGCAGCCATTTTTCTGCCCCTTCTCCTAAAGATAGCGCGAATCCTCTGCAGATATGGATCCCGGTCCTTTCCTGCGTCTGGGCAGCCGGTGTTGTCCTCCTGCTTGTGTGGGCCGCGGTCAGTTGCCTGCGGCTTTATGGGAAAGTACGCGCGGCAGTATTGCTCCGTGAAAATATATACCAGTGTGAAACCGTTGTCTCTCCTTTTGTCCTTGGCATCGTGCGGCCGAAAATCTATCTGCCTTTTCGCATAAACGAAGCAGATATGGCGCTGATCATCGCCCACGAGCAGGCGCATATCCGGCGCAAAGATCACTGGTGGAAGCCTCTTGGGTTCCTGCTGTTTGCGGTCTACTGGTTTCATCCGCTGATGTGGCTTGCCTATCTTCTTTTTTGCAGGGATATTGAATTTGCATGTGATGAAAAGATCATAAAAGCATGGGATACCGATAAACGTGCCGATTACGCGCAGACGCTGCTCACCTGCAGCATAAAAAGAAACGCCGTCTCCGCCTGTCCTCTGGCTTTCGGGGAGAATGGGATAAAAAGCAGGATCAGATCCGTGCTAAACTATAAAAAACCGGCTTTCTGGGTTATGATCGCCGCCACAGCCGCCTGTATTGTTGTTGCAGTCTGCTTTCTGACAGATCCGAAGGATACCTCAGTGGATCCTGTCGCTGAAAACGGCGGAAACAACATTACAGAAGATACTGCTTTGCAAACGCCTGCATCTGCGGGAGCAAAAGAGCCTTTCCAGCCGGAAGGAACGATTACGCAGGAAATGATCGGCGAACGCGCTTCCGTCATCTACGAAAAAACGCCGGAGGCGCAGATCGATCAAACATTTGACGACCATGAACCTGTGATCTCCAAAACCCATTTTCAGACAGACGACGGTCTCTGGCATGCGGAGGGATATACTTATCAATACAGACTGGCGATTACCGGAAGACAGGGAAACGCGGCCAAAGACACCACCTTTTATGTACTAAGCAACAAAAAGAACCTTTCCTACTATGAAACTTTCATGGCAAGCGGCTTCAGCAGCAATATGAACGACTATTTTGATCCGGAAGACGCCGTTATTGTAGGGATCAGATTGTACTGAAGCCAGGCGCCTCGCCGCTCTTTGTACGCAAAACAGGCAGCCCTCATCTGCAAGGCGCTGCCTGTCTGATTTTATTGATCCGGTTTTTACTTATTCAGTCTTTCTTACTTTCAATCTCTCTTACCGCTTCTCTCACCGGCAGGATAAAAGAAGGGGCCACACTCAGTTCATCGATTCCCATTTCCACGAATGTTTTTGTCAGGGAAGTGTCCGCTGCAAGCTCTCCACAGATACCGACCCAAACGCCCTCTGCGTGACCGTTTTTGATCACGGTCTCTATAGCCTTCAGCACCGCCGGATGGTGAGGGTCGTAAAACTCGTCCAGCCTTGGGTTCTGGCGGTCGATGGCAAGCATATACTGGGTCAGATCGTTGGTGCCGATGCTGAAAAAATCCACCTCTTTTGCAAGCCGGTCGCTGATCACCACTGCCGCCGGCGTCTCAATCATGATGCCAATCTCCACATCCTTGTAGGCAATATTCTTTTCCCGAAGCTCCGCCTTAATCTCTTTTAACAATTCCTTGATCTGAAGCACCTCCGACAGAGAGATGATCATGGGGAACATGACGGAGAGGTTTCCAAAAGCACTGGCACGAAGCAGCGCCCGCAGCTGAGTCCGGAAGATCTCCGGCTCCGACAGACAAATCCGGATAGCCCGGTACCCCATAGCCGGATTTTCCTCCTGAGGAAGCTGCAGATAATCCACTTTTTTGTCAGCGCCGATATCCAGCGTCCGGATGATCACCTTTTTGCCGGCCATATTTTCCGCCGCCTTCTTGTAAGCCTGAAACTGCTCTTCCTCCGTAGGCAGACCTTTCGACTCCAGATAAAGAAACTCACTCCTGAACAGCCCGATGCCTTCCGCGTCATGCTCCAACGCGCTGACAGTCTCCGTCACATTGCCGATGTTGGCATAGAGGCGGACAGTCCTGCCGTCCTTTGTAACGGTCGGCTTCCCTTTCAA
>CANQQN010000026.1 GCA_947625995.1 uncultured Lachnospiraceae bacterium | reverse complement strand
CAAAAAGCCGGCAGGGATGCGGCAAGGGTCCGCAGGAACGGAGAAATCATGAACAAAAATATTTCAAATAAAAAAGATCAGAAGGCACGGAGGGCAAAATATCTGTTCGCGTTCCTTCGGATAGGGGTATTTTTTCTTGCCCTGCTTTTCTTCGGGGTGCTTGGCCTTTTGATACCGCTTCGCCCCAAGACCTCAGATCTGGAAAAGCGGACGCTGACAAAATTTCCGAAATTTTCTTTCGGGTCCTTCTGGGATGGAACTTATCTGGCGGATATCGATACTTGGTATGCGGACACTTTCCCTATGCGGGAACAACTCCTTGCCGCAAACGCGTCTCTTTCCGGCCTTCACGGGCTGCAGTCGGACACGGTTGTTTCAGGTGGTAAAGATAAGCGGGGAGAAGAGATCCCCACCGGAGAAAACGCCGATGCAGGCGCGGCGGTGCAGGCGGATGATGCCGGCGGGACGCCTGCGGCGGCCACTACGGAAGAACCCAAAGAGGACGGCTCTATCCATGATGTGGTGCCGGAGACCTTTGGGGACGTGTACATTACCGACGGCAGGGCGTTTGAAGCTTTTTATTTTGTACAGGACTATGCAAACCGATACTGCAAACTGATCAACACCATGCAGGCACGGGTGGGAGATCAGGCGACGGTGTATGCGCTGGCGGCGCCGGTGAACGCAGGCATCATTCTGGACGACGAGATGCAGAAGGAGCTTGGCTTCAGCGATGAAAAAGCGGCCACCGAGTATATTTACGCAAATCTGGATGAGCGGGTGAAGACAGTTCCCGTCTTTGACAATATCAAGAGTCATAACAGCGAGTATGTTTACTATCGCACGGATCATCACTGGACCACGCTGGGAGCATACTATGCGTACGAGGAGTTTGCAAAGGGAAAGGGATTGGAGCCCCATTCTCTGGATTCCTTTGAAAAAAAGGAGTTTGACGGGTTCCTCGGTACTTTTTATTCAGACAGCCAGTCCGGCGCACTGAAGGAAAACGCGGATACGGTGACTGCTTATATTCCCATGGGAACCAATGAGATCACCATTACAGACCGGGATGGAAATACGCTGGATTGGCATATCATCGAGGATGTCAGCGATTATCAGGCCAATAACCTGTATTCCGCTTTTGTGGGCGGGGACAATCCCTACAGCGAGATCCACAATCCTCAGATCACCGATGGGTCCAATTGTCTGATCATCCGGGAATCCTATGCCAATTGTTTCATACCGTTCCTTGTGGATCACTATCAGGATATTTACATGATCGATTACCGGTATTACAAGGAGGATCTGATGAAATTGATAGCCGACAAGGGCATCAGGGAGATCCTGTTTTTGAATAATCTCAACGCGATTTTCGCGGATCCGCTGCTGCAGCGCATGGAAAGTGTGATCAAGCCCTGAGGACGGGACTGCAAAGCACAGAAGCCGCGGCTATTTGGACTGCCGACAGCAGATTTTTGCCTGCCGGCAGTTTGTAAGTTTGCAGTTTATGTATTTTTAGGTTGAAAATATAAAAAATACTTGTTATGATAGTAGTCGCGCTTTATTATAGAATTTGGAAATGAGATGAATGAAACAAATGGAACAAAAAACAAATGAGAATAAGATGGGTGTGATGCCTGTCAACAGGCTGTTGCTTTCCATGGCAATTCCGCTGATGCTGTCTATGTTGGTGCAGGCGCTGTACAACGTGGTAGACAGTATTTTTGTGTCCCGGATCAGTGAGGACGCATTGACGGCTGTCTCCATGGCGTTCCCCATCCAGAACCTGATGATCGCGGTAGGATCCGGTATCGGCGTTGGTATGAATGCCCTGCTTTCCCGATCTCTCGGAGAAAAGAATCAGAAGCAGGCAAACGAATCCGCGGTGCAGTCCATATTTCTGATGGCCATTGCCTATCTGATCTTTCTGGTAATCGGTCTTGCCGGCGCAGGCGTATTTATGCGCAGCCAGACAAAGATCCCCTCCATTGCAGAGCCCGGCACCCAGTACGTGCGGATCTGCTGCTGCCTGTCTTTCGGGATTTTCGGCCAGCTGATCATGGAGAGAATGCTCCAGTCCACGGGGAAAACGATTTATACTATGATCACCCAAGGCACAGGTGCCATCATCAATATCATCATGGACCCTATCCTGATCTTTGGACTGTTTGGGATGCCTCGGATGGGCGTGGCCGGCGCGGCCCTTGCCACGGTGTTTGGCCAGACCGTCGCCGCCTGCATGGGTATTTTTTTCAATCTGAAGATCAATAAAGAGATCAGCCTGCGCTTTGCGGGATTCCGGCCGAAGCTTTCTATTATCAAGCAGGTACTGGCCGTGGGTATTCCCAGCATGATCATGGCTTCCATCGGTTCCGTGATGACTTACGGAATGAACAAAATCCTGATCGCGTTCAGTTCCACGGCTACGGCTGTATTCGGGATATATTTCAAGGTGCAGAGCTTTGTGTTCATGCCGGTATTCGGCTTAAACAACGGCATGGTCCCCATTATTGCCTACAATTACGGGGCAAGAAAGAAAGACCGGATGATGAAGACCATCAAGCTCAGCGCGCTCTATGCGGTGATCCTCATGTGGATCGGCCTGCTGGTATTCCAGCTTGCGCCCACATGGATCCTGAAGCTGTTTGACGCTTCCGAAAACATGCTTTCCATCGGTATTCCCGCATTGAAGATCATCAGCCTTTCTTTTATGTTCGCAGGGTTCGGCATTGTCTGTTCTTCGGTGTTCCAGTCCCTTGGGAACGGCGTCTACAGTATGACGGTATCTATCTGTCGACAGTTGGTGGTGCTGCTTCCGGTGGCGTTTGCCCTGTCAAGGCTGGGGAAAGTACAGATCGTATGGTGGGCGTTTCCTATTTCGGAAAGCGTTTCCGTGGTTTTGAGCGTTATTTTTCTTATCAGGATCTACAAAAAGATCATTAAGCCTCTGTCGTTGGAGACGGAGACCGGACCGGATCTTTAAATGAAGGGAAGGAGACCGGATGCCATGAATCTGATCGTGTCCGTAGACAAAAACTGGGCTATCGGCAAAGGAAACCAGCTGCTGGTAAGGATTCCCGGTGATATGAAGTTTTTCAGGGAGACCACCGCCGGAAAAGTGGTGGTCATGGGGCGCAAGACATTGGAAAGCCTGCCGAACGGCATGCCGCTGAAGAACAGGACCAATATCGTGCTTTCCAAAAATCCTTCTTACAGCGTGAAGGATGCAAAGACCGTGCATTCTCTGGAGGAATGTCTGGAGGAATTGAAGCGCTACAGGGAGGAAGATATCTACATTATCGGCGGGGAAAGCGTTTACCGGGCTTTTCTGCCCTATTGCAGGGTGGCCCATGTGACCTGTATCGACCATTCTTTTGAGGCAGATACGTATTTTCCCAATCTGGAGACGGACAAAGAATGGACGCTCACGGGGGAGAGCGACGAGCAGACGTACTTTGATCTGGAATTTGTGTGGAAAAAATATGAAAAATTATAAAAAATCTGCGAACTCTGGTAACAGCGGGTTGACAATTTTGTTAAAAAGTTAGATAATAAAGGACAAAAAAATGGAAAGCTGGGTTGAATATGAACATCAGAATTGAAAAGACGACGAATCCGAAGCCATTGCCGGGAAAGGACAATCCATTGACATTTGGCACCATTTTCACGGATCATATGTTTATCATGAACTATGAGACGGGAAAAGGCTGGCACGATGCCCGCATCGTACCGTATGGCACCATTTCTCTTGAACCCTCCGCAATGGTATTTCATTACGGACAGGAAATGTTTGAAGGCTTGAAAGCCTATAAGTCCGAGGACGGCCGTATCCTTCTGTTCCGCCCGGACAAAAATATCGAGAGAGCCAACAACACCAACCGCAGGATCTGCATTCCTGAGGTGGACCCCGACGACTTCCTGCAGGCGATCAAGGAGATCGTAAGCGTAGACAGGGCGTGGATCCCGGAAAAGCCCGGAACATCTCTTTACATCAGACCTTTTATCATTGCTACAGATCCTTTCCTTGGCGTTCGTCCTTCCGATACATACATGTTTATCATTATTCTGTCTCCGGTGGGACCTTATTATCCCGAGGGGCTTGATCCCGTCAAAATCTGGATTGAGGATGAATATGTCCGTGCAGTGAAGGGCGGTATCGGCGAGGCAAAGACAGGCGGAAATTATGTGGCAAGTCTGGCGTCTCAGGTAAAGGCCCATGATGAAGGCTACAGTCAGGTGCTGTGGCTGGATGGTGTTGAAAGAAAATATATCGAAGAAGTGGGCGCTATGAACATCTTCTTCAAGATCAGCGGGAAGGTCGTAACGCCTATGCTGAACGGCAGCATCCTTCCGGGCGTCACCAGAAACTCCTGCATCGCCCTCTGCAAAGACTGGGGCTATGAAGTAGAGGAGAGAAGGATTTCCGTTCAGGAACTGTTTGAGGCAGCTGAGAACGGTACGCTGGAGGAATGCTGGGGGACAGGCACCGCCGCGGTGATCTCTCCCGTAGGCCATCTCCGCTGGGAAAACAAGGTGCTGCAGATTCAGGACGGCGGCATCGGACCGTTAAGCCAGCGGCTGTACGATACAGTGACGGGTATCCAGTTAGGCAAGATCGAGGGACCCGAAGGCTGGGTAGTAGAAGTAAAATAAACAGAGGTGTTTTTCATGAAAAAGCAGATTGCTGTTCTTTTAGCGGCGCTGTTGTCAGTGACGACGGTGATCCCGCCGGCAGCAGTACAGGCGGCGAATAACGGCGTTGCCGCTTCGCCTGCCCCTACGGAAACATCAACGGCTGCCAATATTGTTACAAAAGAGCAGGAGAAGCAACAGGCCGAAACGGATCTGAATAAAACCGAACAATCAAAGGAAACACTGGAACAGTCCAAGATACAGCTGGAAGGCTATCTGGGCGAATTAAATACAAAGCTTCAGGAACTGAGCACCAACATCAACAATCTGGAGCAGCAGATTACTGCCAAAAAGCAGGAGATAGAGACCATTCAGAAAAATCTTGATCTGGCAAAGAAAGATGAGAAAAACCAATATGAGAATATGAAAAAACGCATCCAGTTTATGTACGAAAAAGGCAGCAGGTCTTTGTACACGGCAATCCTCAGCGGCAAAGGGTTTTCAGATATTCTTGCCAGAACGGAATATATCGCGCAGGTTTCTAAATACGACAGGGATATGCTGGAAAAGTATCAGGCTACCAAGGATAAAATCTCCGACAATCAGACGGCTCTTCAGACAGAACAGAAGAATCTGACAGCCATGGAGGACGATCTGAAAAAGCAGCAGGCAGATCTGGAAAAGACAGTTGCAGACACAAAAGAGAATATTCAGAAGCATGAGGCCGAGATCGCTCAGGCAGAGCTGCAGATTCAGGGATATGAGCGGGAAATCGCGGAAAAGGAAGCCCAGATCAATGACCTGAAATCCATTCAGGAAGCGGAAGCCGTGGCAAACAATTCCAAGGAAGTGGCAGCGGCTGCACAGCAGGCCAGAGAAATTGCAAACGGCCTTACAGACAAGCTGAACCAGCTGGGCATTTCCGTTCCCCAGAGTATTACCCCAACCTATGGGGAGGCATACGCGGCAACGGCGACGGATCTGGTGCTTATGGCGACGATCATTTTTGTGGAAGCCGGTGTGGAGCCTTTTGAGGGGAAATGTGCGGTGGGCGCCTGTGTGATGAACCGGGTGCGCAGTTCTCAGTTCCCCAATACGATCTTGGGCGTGATCTACGATCCCGGGCAGTTTACGCCGGTGACTACAGGCAGATTTGCCCTCGCCCTTGCACAGGGCGTTCCCGATGAATGCTACCGGGCGGCGCAGATGGCGCTGGACGGTTACAACAACATTGGTGATTACCTGTATTTCAGGACGCCAAACGGCAGAGTCAGCGGTTTGCAGATCGGCGGGCATATCTTCCACGACGGACACGTATTCTGATCTATCTTACATATGGTTTACTAAGGAGGAGTTTCAAAGAGAAGCCCCTCCTTTTTTCTGCCTGCCGGTCACAGCATAGGTAGATCAAAGTATTCCAGAAGGCCGTTGTAGATTCCGATGGCAAAGCCGTAAGGATCATTTTCCAGTTTCCGGGCGTCGCTTTCATTGGTCAGATACCCAAGTTCGACCAGCACCGCAGGCATTTGCGTCCTGCGAAGCACATACAGGGAGGAGTTGACCCGCACGCCGTTATCCTTTGTGCCGGTGCGCGCCACGATCCCGCCCAATATGTATTGGGCAAGCCAGTAGGATTGGGAGTATTGTTCATACACGTACACTTCCGTACCGTTGATCGCGGGGTTGGTATTCGCGTTGCAGTGGATGCTGATAAAGTAGTTTGCAGGCCATGCGTTTGCGGCTGACACACGGGCGGCCAGACTGGTGGAATTGCTGGTGCCAAGGACTTCATCGGGGGTGGATCTGGAAACCCGGACTTCAAAGCGGGGATCCAAAGCAAGCAGGTTGGCAAGATAGATGCCTACCACATAGGTGATATCCTGTTCATAGAGTCCGTTTCCCACAGCCCCGGCGTTTGGAGAACCGGTGGGGTTGTGGCCCTGATCGATATAGATTTTGATCGCCAATAAAAACACCTCCTGTTTATAGCGTATGAATTGCCCAAAAAAGTGTGACGTATCTCCAAAGGAGGCGCGGATACACGACAGAAGATCCCGATGCATAGAATACAGTGTATCGCAGCGTTATTTTGGGAGGTCATGTTATGGAGATCCATGTAGTACAGGCAGGAGAGACGGTGTATTCGATTGCCCGGCTCTACGGAGTGAGTCCGTCATCTATCATTGCCAACAACCAGCTTCAGTCCCAGAGCGGCCTTGTGGTGGGGCAGGCACTTCTGATCCTTACCGGCGGCTCGCAGACAGTCTATGACAGGAGCATTGAAGTGGGCGGCTACGCTTACCAGTTTATACAGCCTTATGTGCTGGAACAGGCCATCCCATATCTGACGACGCTGCTTAATTTTTCCTACGGGTTTACCCTGACAGGGGAACTGATCCCCATGGATGACGAATACCTGCTTGGAGTGGCCGGAGAATACGGGGTGTCTCCGGTGCTGGTGCTGACGCCCTTTACGGAGGCTGGCACCTTCAACAACCAACTGGTCAACCGGGTGGTGGAAGACCAAAGCGTCCAGCAGACTCTGATCCGGAATCTTGTGGAGGTTATGCAGGAAAAAGGCTATACCGGCATCGATGTGGATTTTGAATATATCCTTCCGGAGGACAGGGACGCTTATGTGACCTTCATCAGGAATCTGAAGCAGGCGATGAGCGCCGTTGGATTTACGGTCTCTGTGGCGCTTGCGCCCAAAATTTCCGCAACTCAGAGGGGACTTTTATATGAAGGACTGGATTACGGCGCTATCGGGGAGATCGCAGATTCAGTGCTGCTCATGACTTATGAGTGGGGTTATACGTAAGGCCGTTCAAAGCAGTGGGAGAGGAAGCGCAAGGGCGCCTCTTTGCGTGCAGGGCAAGAACCTCTTGCGCTTTGCAAAAGGTCTCCCATGATACGATGGCCGGGTGAAGCCCGTCGCACAGAATGCAGTCCGGATTTTTTGAACGGGCGGTAGTCAGTTTTCCGTTTTTCACTTCTTTTATTGTCTTGCGCCATTGCCAGCGGATTTTTCCCGCATATACCGGATTTGAGAGAATATCCCGAACCGTAGAGGGCGACCAGTTGAAGGTTCCCGAACGGTTTTTCATCCGGCGGGCCTCCAGCCTTTTGCAGACCTCCCGGATGCCCGGCTTCTCCTCGGTATACAGTCGGAAGATAAAACGTACGGTTTCTGCGGCGCCGGGGTCAATGGCGAGGGTATAACCGGAATTGTCCAAAAGACGCACCCGCCTGTAGCCAAAGGGAGCCGTTGCGGCAATGTATTTTCCTTCTGTTACGGCAAGAAGGCGCCCCCTCTGGAGACGGCGGTTGATGGTTTTGTATTCCCGGCGGGACATAAACAGGCCGAATTCAAAATATTCCTCGTCAAACTCATCGGAGGGATCGTAGGTCTTCACAGGAGTGATGATCTTGGTATGAGAGTATTTAAAGGTCTGGGCGACGATACCCTGATCGATGGTGTCCCCTCTTGCAAGTCGCTCAAGCTCCATAACGATCACGCCGTCCCAGCATCCCTGTTCCACTTCCGTCAGAAGCCGCTGCATAAGCGGGCGGGCGGAAATGGTTTCCCCGGAGACGATCTCCGCATATACGTCTGAAACCGGTATGCTGTTTCTGGAAGTAAAGTCTGACAGTATTTTTCTGTGGCGGGAAAAGGTTTCTCCCTCCCCTCGCTTTTCAGCCTCATAATCCGCGCGGGATTTTCGCAGATAGATAACGTTGCGGTCATTTCTCATATCGTTTTCCTCAAAGTTTCTCGATCAATTATATTCCCGGAAGAGACGATAATTTCCAAAAACAAACCACATACGGAAAGGGTGATTTTTTGTATTATGTCAGAAGAACAGTGATAAGATTGGTTTCCATGGCGGGGTCTATTGTTCTGATCGGTTGTCTGGTGATCGTGGCGGGGCTGGCTGCACCGAAATTTTTCGGAATGGAAACAGGCGTTGTGCGCAGCGGCTCCATGGAACCTGCCATAAAGACCGGAAGCCTGATCTATATTCAGAAGGAAGCTTCGCCTGTGGAAACAGGAGATGTGATCGTGTTTACCGTGTCGGATATGACGGTGGCGCACAGGGTGATACAGAAAAATGAAAAAGAAGCGTACCTGATCACGAAAGGGGACCATAATGCGTCCGCGGACCCGGTTCCGGTGCCCTTTGACCGGGTGGAAGGGAAGGTGGTATTTTGTCTTCCGGCAGCAGGCTACGGCGCGGCGTGGCTGGAAAGCCACAGGCTCCTCTTCTTTGAAGCGGCAGCTTTGGGCGCGCTGATACGTATGGCCCGCCTATGGCGGTAGCGCCGATACCAAGCGTGCGCAGGGTGCTGGATTACGGCGTCACGGAGATCCCGGCCTATAAGATCCATATGGGGATCCCCAATTACGGTTATGACTGGCCGCTGCCGTTTGCGCAGGGGGTCACGAAGGCGGAGACCATCGGCAATGTGCAGGCGGTGCAGATCGCGGCGGCAAACGGAGCGGAGATCCAGTTTGACGGGGAAGCGATGGCGCCCTATTTTTTCTATGAAAGAGACGGCGTCCGTCATGAGGTATGGTTTGAGGATGTGCGGAGTATTCAGGCAAAGCTGGCGCTGGTAGACGAATACGGATTCCGGGGCGTTGGTTATTGGAACCTGATGCGTCCCTTCCTTGTCAACTGGCTGCTTTTGAACGCCTCCTTTGAAATCCTGTGATAAAAAATTTGTAAAATCAGTGGATTTCTTTTTTTAAATCATGTATAATGAAATCTGAAATTTGTACGAACAATTTTGGGGAGGATCAGGCTATGTCAGTAAAATACGTCTTTGTCACCGGCGGAGTGGTTTCCGGCCTTGGCAAAGGAATCACGGCGGCGTCTCTGGGACGTTTGCTGAAGGCACGCGGCTACACAGTTACCATGCAAAAATTTGACCCCTATATCAATATTGATCCCGGCACCATGAATCCTATCCAGCACGGCGAAGTGTTTGTTACCGACGACGGCGCGGAGACAGATCTGGATCTGGGACATTATGAACGGTTTATTGATGAGAGCCTTAATAAAAATTCCAACGTAACAACGGGAAAGATATACTGGTCGGTACTTCAGAAGGAACGCCGCGGCGATTTCGGCGGCGGTACTGTGCAGGTGATCCCCCATATTACCAATGAGATCAAGAGCCGGTTTTACCGCAATTATACTGACGAGGACACCCGGATTGCCATCATCGAGGTGGGCGGCACCGTAGGCGATATTGAATCCCAGCCGTTTTTGGAGTCTATCCGTCAGTTCCAGCATGACGTGGGACATGAGAACGCCATTCTTATCCATGTGACGCTGATCCCTTATCTGCGGGCTTCCGGGGAAATGAAGACCAAGCCTACGCAGGCAAGCGTCAAGGAACTGCAGGGCATGGGTATTCAGCCAGATATCATTGTCTGCCGTTCCGAGAAGCCTCTGGATCAGGCTTTGAAGGACAAGATCGCCCTGTTCTGCAACGTGCCCAGCAACCACGTATTGCAGAATTTGGACGTGGAATATTTATACGAAGCGCCGCTGGCCATGGAAAAGGAAAACCTTGCAGGCGTTGCCTGCGAATGCCTTAAGCTGGAATGCCCCCAGCCGGATCTTGCGGACTGGCAAGCGCTTGTGGATGCGCTGAAGCATCCCACGAAGGAAGTAACCGTCTCCCTTGTAGGCAAGTATATTCAGCTTCACGACGCTTATATCTCTGTGGTGGAGGCATTG
Organism: uncultured Lachnospiraceae bacterium; assembly: GCA_947625995.1. Lineage (GTDB taxonomy): Bacteria > Bacillota > Clostridia > Lachnospirales > Lachnospiraceae > CANQUC01. The sequence continues at coordinate 3,384 of CANQQN010000026.1, read as the reverse complement.
AAGCACGGCGGGATCGCCAGCCGTGCGGTCGTCAACATCAACTGGGTGGATTCGGAAAAGGTGACGGAAGAAAATGTGGAAGAGCTGCTTGCGGGCAGCGACGGCATTTTGGTGCCGGGCGGTTTCGGAGACAGAGGTATTGAAGGCAAGATTGTCGCCATCAATTATGCTCGCACGAGAAATATTCCTTTTTTGGGCCTGTGCCTTGGCATGCAGCTTGCCATTGTGGAATTCGCGAGAAATGTGGTCGGATACAAGGACGCTCATTCCGTGGAATTAAAGCCCAATACCACCCATCCCGTGATCGCGTTGATGCCCGACCAGAACGGTGTGGAGGACATTGGCGGCACACTGCGGCTTGGCGCCTATCCCTGCTGCCTGAGCAAGGACAGCAAAGCCTATCAGCTGTACGGACAGGAGACGATCTACGAAAGGCACAGACACCGCTATGAGGTCAACAACGATTATCGAAAGGTGCTGGAGAAGAACGGCATGCAGCTGGTGGGACTTTCTCCCGACGGACGTATCGTGGAGATGGTGGAGATTCCCGGCCACCCGTGGTTTGTTGCCACGCAGGCGCATCCGGAATTAAAATCAAGACCGAACAGGCCCCATCCTTTATTTAAGGGATTTATAGAAGCGGCTTTGAAAAAAAAGCAGAAATAAATTGAAAACAGCAGAAAAAGGGCTGTGCAGCTGAAGCTGCCGGAGCAAGGGATCCCGGCAGACGTTTCGGGGCGTGTACAGCCTGTTTTCTTGCATCTGGAAAGATTTCGGGAAACAAAAAAGTTTCACACTTTATATATTGACTTCCGAAAGGTTACAATTTATCATAAAACCTGTGATTGCATGCGTTCGATCCATCTTCAACTTAAGGAGGAAGTTTATGGATAATAAACAGAATGATAAAAAAGGGCCGCAGAACAGACAGACCCTTGTTATTTTCATCATTATCACCCTGCTGACCTTTGCGGCCATGACCTTTTTCAGCAGTATGTTCATGGAGGCTCGCAGCAAAAAGATCACTTACACTGAATTTCTGGATATGGTGGAGAAGGGTGAGGTAAAAAGGGTGGAGATCACCCCTACACAGATCAACATCGAGCCCAAGAAGCAGCCGAGCAAATTCGTGGAGATCATTTATTATACAGGTGTTTTGGAGGATGAGGACCTTCTCGATAAGCTGGATGCAAAAGGTATTGACTACGACGGGAAGATCCCCGATTCAAGATCCACCATTCTGGACATTATATTTGTCTATGTGCTTCCCCTTGTACTTATCTGGATCATGTTCGGATTTATCATGAAGCGAATGTCAAAAGGCGGCGGCGTCATGGGCGTCGGCAAAAACAACGCCAAGGTATATATGGATAAGGAAACCGGCGTGACCTTTAAGGATGTGGCCGGTCAGGACGAGGCGAAGGAATCGCTTCAGGAGGTGGTGGATTTCCTCCACAATCCCGGCAAATACACCGCCATTGGCGCGAAGCTTCCAAAGGGCGCGCTGCTGGTAGGCCCTCCCGGTACGGGCAAGACCCTTCTTGCAAAGGCTGTGGCCGGAGAGGCAAAGGTGCCTTTCTTTAGTCTGGCGGGCTCTGATTTTGTAGAAATGTTCGTGGGCGTGGGCGCGTCCCGTGTCAGGGATCTGTTCAAGGAAGCCCAGAAAAACGCACCTTGTATCATTTTTATCGACGAGATCGACGCCATCGGCAAGAGCCGTGACAGCCGGTATGGCGGCAACGATGAGCGGGAGCAGACCTTAAATCAGCTTCTGGCGGAGATGGACGGCTTTGATACGGCCAAGGGCGTGATGATCCTTGCGGCCACCAACCGCCCGGAGATCCTTGACAAGGCGCTGCTTCGTCCCGGCCGTTTTGACCGGCGGATCATTGTTGACAAGCCGGATCTCAAAGGACGGCTTGAGGTGTTGAAGGTACATTCCAAGGATGTGCTTATGGACGATAGCGTAGATCTGGAGGAGATCGCCATGGCTACCAGCGGCGCCGTGGGCTCCGATCTGGCAAATATGATCAACGAAGCCGCTATTCTGGCGGTCAAGAACGGACGCCGGTATGTGAATCAGGCGGATCTGTTTGAATCCGTGGAGGTCGTGATCGCGGGCAAAGAAAAGAAGGACCGGGTTTTAAGTGAAAAAGAAAAGAGAACGGTGGCCTATCATGAGACCGGCCACGCTTTGATCACCGCCCTGTTAAAGGACGCGGAACCGGTGCAGAAGATCACCATCGTACCCCGAACTATGGGTTCTCTGGGTTACGTGATGCAGGTGCCGGAAGAAGAAAAGTTTTTGATGAGCAAGGATGAATTGATGGCCAGACTTGTGACCTTTTTTGGCGGCCGGGCAGCGGAGGAGCTTGTATTCCATACGGTGACGACCGGCGCGTCCAATGATATCGAGCAGGCTACCAATATCGCCCGTGCTATGGTGACCCGTTTCGGTATGTCGGACAAATTCGGACTGATGGCGCTGGAGAGCGTGGAGAGCCAGTATCTGGACGGCCGCACGGTGTTAAACTGCGGCGAGGAAACGGCGGCGCAGATCGACGGCGAGGTCATGGCGATTCTGCGGGAATGCTATGAAAAGGCAAAGAAGCTGCTTTCTGAAAACATGGACGTGATGAAAGCGCTGGCAGATTTTCTGTATGAGAAAGAAACCATTACCGGCAAGCAGTTTATGGAGATCTTTCACAGGGTAAAAGGAGACAGCAGTGAGGAAGAATGTCATACTGGTAGTGGGGCACAAGAATCCTGATACGGATTCCGTATGTTCCGCCATTGCGTACGCAAATCTGAAAAATCAAAAGCAAAGAGAAAATGAAGTCTATATTCCCATGCGGGCGGGACATCTCAACGAAGAGACCCAGTTTGTCCTGAAGAGGTTTGGCGTGGAGGCTCCGTTGCGGATCACCGACGTGCGCACACAGGTGAAGGACGTGGAGATCAGCGAGACAAAGGGCGTAGGCAGCAACATCTCAATTAAAAAAGCATGGACGCTGATGAACGAGGCCGGCGTGGTGACGCTGCCCATCACAAAGAGGAACAAGCTGGAGGGACTTATCACCATCACGGACATTGCTATGACTTACATGGATGTGTATGACAGCGCCATTCTCTCACGGGCAAAGACCCAGTATCAGAATATTGTGGAAACGTTGGACGGCAAGCTGATCGTGGGGGACAAAAAAGAATATTTCACGGAAGGAAAAGTGCTTGTGGCGGCCGCCAACCCGGATCTCATGGAAAATTATATTGAGAGCGGGGATCTGGTGATCTTGGGCAACCGCTACGAGTCCCAACTGTGCGCCATTGAGATGAACGCGGAGCTGCACATCGAGGAGCAGTTCCAGCAAAGCGACGCCGGCGATC
>CANQQN010000025.1 GCA_947625995.1 uncultured Lachnospiraceae bacterium | reverse complement strand
GCGGTGATCAGTTCGATCTCCGCAAGGATGGAAGGCTCCCCCAGAATGTCGATATCACACTGCATAAACTGGCGGAACCGCCCTCTCTGGGGCCTGTCCGCCCGCCATACATTGCCCATCTGCAGCGCCTTGAAAGGACTTGGCAGGTCGTTGGCATTGTTTGCATAGTACCGGGAAAGGGGAACCGTCAGGTCGTAGCGCAAGCCCCCGTCCACCAGATCCGTCTCGCTCTTCGCCGTATCCAGCTTCAGCTTCTCTCCCCGCTTCAGTATTTTAAAGATCAGTTTTTCGTTATCGCCGCCCTGCTTGCTCGTAAGGTTTTCAATATGCTCCACACAGGGGGTTTCCATGGAGGAAAACCCAAAGGCTTTATAGGTCTCCTTGATCAGACCGATCACATAGTCCCTGATCTCCATCTCTTGAGGCAGTATATCCTTCATGCCCGTAACAGGCTTTTTCTTTAATGCCATAAACAATCTCCTTTATCCGCCAAAACTTTTTCTTTGCTATCTTAAAATTTGTCTTTCAGAACTGCTCTTTTTCTCTCTATCATTTCATCGATGCGGGCCATATACTGCCCCACGTCCTTTACATTTTCCGCGCGCTCGTGCCTGTCTCCCGGAAATACCAGCTTGGAGGAAGCTCCCGCGCCTGCCGCAAAGATGCTCTGCACCTCCTCCATGATGAGGATATTGTAAATGCCGAACTTCCCTTCTGCGGCGTAACCTACATTTTCCAGATTGCCGGCCATATTTTTCTGGCGGTAGAGATAGTAGGGCAGCAGCCCCATCTCTTCTGCCTTTTTGGCCGTCATTTCCAGAAGCGCTTCCGTATTGACGATCTTTTTGTCCCGGAAGCTTTCTTTTTCGGTATTCAGTCTGGCGGCCCGCTTGATAGCCAGAGAATGAATGGTGAGACTGTCCGGGGACAGTTTTTTGATCTGCTCCATGGTGTTTTCCACGTCCGCCGGGGTCTCTCCGGGAAGACCGAGGATCAGATCCATATTGATATTGTCAAAGCCCATCCTTCTTGCCAGATGAAAGGCCTCCACCGTCTGTTCCACCGTGTGGCGGCGCCCGATGAGCTTTAAAGTCTCCTGCTTCATGGTCTGGGGGTTAATGGAAATACGGGTTACCCCGTGGGCCTTCATCACCGCCAGCTTTTCTTCCGTGATACTGTCCGGCCTGCCGGCTTCCACCGTCCACTCCAACGCCTCTCTCACGGGAAAGCGCTTTTCCAGCATCTCAAACAGCCGCGAAAGCTGCGCAGGCTCCAGCGTGGTAGGCGTACCGCCCCCGATATACAGAGCGTCCATGGGCCTGTTCCCACAATAGCCGCTGATCGCATCCAGTTCCTTTTCCACCGTATCCAGATAGGCGTCCACCTGTTTCTTCCATTTGGAAAGAGGATAAGAGGTAAAGGAACAGTAAGCGCAGGTGCTGGGGCAGAAAGGGATGCCCACATAGAGGCTGTAGCCCCTGTCATAGTCGATCTTTGAAAGAATCTTCCGCTCCCTGCGGGCAATCTGGGTGGCAAGGGCGATCTTTGGGCCGCTTGCCAGATATTCCCGCTGCAGTTCTTCACGGATCTGTCCGTCGTCCATGCCTGCTTCCAGCATGGCCATGGGAAGCTTCACCGGACGGATGCCCGTAAGCGTTCCCCAAGGCAGCGTCTTGCCGGTATCCTTTTGCAGAACCTGATACAGTTCTCTCTTCAGAAGATTTTTCCGGGCCGGCCGGTCCATATCCGGCTGCTCCCGGTAGCTTGTCTTGGCACAGACCGCGCCCTGCCGCCGGAGAAGGATTTCCGTATCTTCTGTCCCGGCGTACACCTGCAGGCTCATACCTTCTTCCTGGCAGGGGGCTTGCTCCACGGGGTTCTCTTCCGGTACAACGTTTCCTGCTGCCGACGGAAACGGCTCCGCCGTCTTCGCTCTTTCTGAAACCGTTTTGCTGTCAGAATAGAGCACCCGGATCGTGCTGCCCGGATAAAAGGCCATTACAAGGGGCCGGATATCCTGCTCAAACTCCGCTGAATTTAAATAAATACAAATATTCATATTGTCCACTTTTCAAACGATATACGGATTGTGTTTTTTCTCGTAGCCGATGGACGTCTCTCCGTCATGCCCCGGAAATACCTGCACATCCTCCGGCAGCACAAACAGCTTTTCTTTGATGGAACGGATCAACTGGCTGTAGCTCCCGGTAGGAAGATCGGTGCGCCCTACGGACTGGGCAAACAGCGTATCTCCCGAAAAGAGCGTTTTCTCATCTGCAAAATAATAACAGACCCCGCCTTTTGTGTGTCCCGGCGTGTGCAGCACACGGATCTCAAAGCCTGCCAGAGACAACACCTGTCCGTCCTTTACTTTTACGTCCACCTGAAGGGATCTGCTGCCGATCCCGAATCCACCGGAAGCGTTCAAGCCGGGATCCGCCGCGACCTCCGCTTCCTCTTCGTGGGCATACACGGGAATCCCGTATGCGTTTTTTATCTCTTCGGCAGCCAGCAGATGATCAAAATGCCCATGGGTGAGTAAAATGGCGCAGGGCGTAAGGGACATCTCCTTTACTGTGTTCATGATCTGATCCGCCCGGTCTCCCGGATCAATGATCAGAGTCTGTCTGCTTTGATCGTGATAGACCAGATAACAGTTGGTCATGATCACGCCCAGCAATAATTTTTTTATCTTTAAATGAGCCATAAATTCCTCCGTCACTATCCGATGGCGCGCTCCACGTCCAGCACGCTGGGGATCCGTTTTAATTTGCTTGTGATCTCCTGAAGCTCCTCCGCGGAACGAATGTCAAAGGACATGTTAATGGTTGCAGTTCCCTGCTTGCTTGTGCGGACATTTACTGACGTGATGTCGATCTTGCGCTCTGTCAGCACTCTGGAGACATCCACAAGGAGTCCGCTCCTGTTATTGCCGTAAATATTGATCTCCGTGCTGTAAAACTCTTGTGATACCGCGGAATCCGGTTCCTGCCATTCCGCTTCCACAAGCCGCACCCGATCCGACTCCGGCATATTGACAATATTGATACAGTCCGTCCTGTGAATGGATACGCCTCTGCCACGTGTGATAAATCCTATGATCTCATCGCCGGGCACCGGAGAACAGCACTTGGAATAACGCACCGCCACGTCGTGGGCGCCCTTTACCACGATGCCGCCCTTCTTTTCCTGCTGGGGTCTGGCCGAGCCGTAGCCGCTTTCCACCGCGTCCAACACATTCTTATCTGTAAGTACCTTCGGATGATCTTTGTTATATTCGTCAAGCAGCTTGTTGATGACCTGACCTTCCTTCAAGCCGCCGTGGCCCACAGCCGCCAGCACCGACTCCCAGTCCTTGAAGCCGTATTTGCGCATGACCTTGGCCTGATACTCGGTCTTCGCGATGGTAGAAACGTTGATGGAGCGGATCTTGCAGTACTGCTGCAGCATTTCCTTCCCCTTCAGGATGTTCTCCGCCTTCAACTGGTTTTTGAACCACTGGTTGATCTTGCTCTTTGCCTGCGTGGTCTTTACAATGGTAAGCCAATCCCGGCTGGGACCCTTGGAATTCTGGGAGGTAAGGATCTCGATCCTGTCACCGTTCTGAATCTTATAATCAATAGGCACCAGCTTGCCGTTGACTCTGGCGCCGATCATCTTGTTGCCCACGGCGGAATGGATGCTGTAGGCAAAATCAATGGGCGTGGAGCCGTTCACCAGATTTTTCACATCGCCGGTGGGGGTAAAACAGTAAACATTATCGGAAAACAAGTTCAGATCGCTCTTTAACAGGCTCAAAAACTCCTGATTATCCGACATATCCTGCTGCCATTCCAAAATCTGCCGCAGCCAGCTTAGTTTTTCTTCCTCCTGAGCGTCCACCTTCTTGCCGTCGGATGCCTCTTTATATTTCCAGTGGGCGGCAATGCCGTACTCCGCCGTCCTGTGCATTTCCTCCGTCCGGATCTGTATCTCAAAGGGCTGGCCTGCCGGCCCCATCAGCGTAGTGTGGAGGGACTGGTACATATTTGCCTTTGGCATGGCAATATAGTCCTTAAACCTGCCGGGAATGGGCGTATACATCTCGTGGATGACGCCCAGCGCGGCGTAACATTCCGGAATGGTCTTTACAATGATGCGCACCGCGAACAGATCGTAGATCTGATCCAGCGTCTTATCCTGATTCACCATTTTTTTGTAGATGCTGAAAAAGTGCTTGACTCTTCCGTCGATGCGCGCCTTGATCCCCGCGTTATCTATATGCCTGCGCACTTCCATGGCAATGGACTTGACATATTCCTCGCGAACGCTTTTCCGATATACGATCTTATCCACCAGATCATAGTAGATCTCCGGCTCCAGATATTTCAGGGAAAGATCGTCCAGTTCCACCTTCACCTTGGAGATCCCCAGCCGCTGTGCCAGCGGCGCGTAGATGTCCATGGTCTCCCTTGCTTTTTCCTTCTGCTTTTCCGGAGGCGTATACTGGAGCGTCCGCATATTGTGCAGCCGGTCCGCCAGCTTGATGATGATCACGCGGATATCCTTTGCCATGGCAAGGAACATCTTCCGCAGGTTCTCCGCCTGAATCTCCAGCTTGCTGGTGTTGGAATAATTCAACTGGGTCAGCTTTGTTACGCCGTCCACCAGAAGAGCGATCTCCTTTCCGAACATCTCCTCGATCTGATCAAGGGAAAATACAGTGTCCTCCACTACATCGTGAAGCAGTCCCGCCACGATGGTCTCCTTATCCAGTTCCAGATCCGCAAGAATGATCGCCACACAGATGGGATGAATGATGTAAGGCTCTCCTGATTTGCGCTTTTGATCCTTGTGGGCATTGTAAGCCAGATCGTAAGCCTTCTGGATCAGGGAAATATCATCGGAGGGATGATATTTTTTCACCTTTTCCAAAAGCTGGTCGAACAACACCTCCGGGCTGGTAAAATCTCTGGGCGCAGGCACGGTGCCGTCCTGCCCATAAATCTCTTCCATGTTCTGTTCTGAATTTTGCTGCCGTTCCGCAGACATCCGGTCGCCCTCTTTCTCGCCCTGTTTTCCTCCAAAAAACATTTAAAAAAATATATAATATCTTATTATAGTAAGTATTTGCTCAAATTGCAATTCCATTATGAGAAATTTGTAAAAATGGAACCTGTCACATCACATAAAACACCATTTTTTGATAAAATACACAAATGTCACGAAAAATTGCAAATTTCTTTGTTCCTTTTTGAAACAGCTCTTTATTTTTTGTTTTTTTATGTTAAAATATAATTGTATATGCCAAGAGTGTTGTTTTTGCCAAAGCATTACAGGAAAGGATGGAGGGTATCGTATGAATTTTGGCCCCACACTAAAGATGCTTCGCAAGCAGAAAAAATTACGTCAAAAAGATCTGGCAGATTTTCTGCATGTTTCTCGCCCTACGATTGCCGGATATGAAACCAAAAACAAGCAGCCTGACTTTGAAAAACTGGAGCAGCTTTCAAACCTGTTTGAGATACCGATCGATTATCTGATCACCGGTATCAACCGCACATTTCCTTCGCTTCAGGATACAAGGGACAAGCACTACAATCTGCAGCTTACACAGTTGGTAAACTTTTTTGATTCTATCACGGAGAAATCCCGTGATGATCTTTTAAAATACTGTGAACTGCTTCTGCTTCGCGATCGCGATCTAAAAAAGAAAGAGGACTAAAACATACTATAAAGGGTTTTTGCAGGAAGACGCGAAAGCCCTTTAATAGTAGTTTGTGATCACGATCTGCAGGGTTTTCTGTCCCCTGAATTCATTGATCTGAGGGTAGTAAGCAGCCGTGATACAGCTATGCTCTTTTATGTAATCATAGGCTTTCTGCGCCTCGCGAAAGCAGATGGCCGTCAGCCGTCTTCCGTATGTGTTTGTAACATACATTTTCAAAACATTCTTATTTTTCCCTATAAGCTCTGCATGGTCCACATGCAGATTTTTTTCTGCGAACAAAGGCTTTTCGTTTCCTTTTCCGAAGGGCTCCAACAGAGAAAACTCCCGGACCAGCTTTTCGGTAATATAGCTGATGGGCATATCCGCGTCAATGTGGATCTGCTCCACAAAATCATCTTCCGTAAGCCCGCAGCCCTCATTGATCTTTTTTCTGAATTTTTCCAGATTGTCTTTCTCTATAGACAGTCCTGCCGCCATGGGATGACCGCCGAAATGAAGCAGCAGTTCTCTGCACTCCTGAAGCTTTTCAAACATGGAGTAAGCCTCGATAGACCGCCCGGAGCCTTTCAGGGACTGCTCTCCGTCCGTGATCACAAAGACCGGCCGCCTGTAAGCCTCCCTGATCCTTCCCGCCACGATCCCCGCAATGCTCTCATGGCAATCGGGCAGGTAGATCACAAACACCTTATCTTCTTTTAGCTTTGTGGTCTCTATCAATTCCTGAGCCTTCGCGACGGCCCGCTCCGTCATTTCTTTCCGGCTGTCGTTCAGGCTTTTCAGATCCTCCGCCAGCTTAAGGGCCTCCGTCATATCCTCCGCCTGCAAAAGCCGCAGCGCCCTCTTTGCAGTGTCCAGCCTCCCGCTGGCATTCAAACAGGGGCAGAGCACAAATCCGATGTGAAAAGAATCAATCTCCGCTCTTACAAGGCCGTTGACCTGAATCAGCGCCGAAAGGCCTTTATGCTCCGTCTTTCTCAGCAATTCCAGCCCATGCTTTGCGATGATCCTGTTTTCTCCCGTCAGGTCCATCACATCCCCGATGGTTGCGATCGCTCCGAATACCAGCATCTGTTCCATTTCCGACCGGGCGATTCCCGCATCTTCAAACAGCGCTTCCACCAGCTTAAAGGCAACCATGGCGCCGCAAAGGCCCTTGTAGGGGTATGGGCAGTCCGGCTTCTTATGATTGACAACCGCATCCGCCGGCGGAAGCACATACCGGAGGCCGCCCTCCTCTTCCACAAAAGGCACTTCATGATGGTCCGTGACGATCACCGTCATGCCCAGACTTTTTGCGAAGGCAATCTCTTCTGCCGCGGATATCCCATTGTCACAGGTGACAATGGTATCGATGCCGTCTTGATTGGCGGCCTCGATCAGATTTCTGTTGATGCCGTATCCGTCCCTCTTCCGGTCCGGGATCTCGTAATCCGACACCGCCCCAAGCCGGTCAAATCCCCATTTTAAAATATAGGTCCCGCTGATGCCGTCAATATCATAATCCCCTATAATGCGTATGGAACGTTTTGCTCTGATCTTCTCTTTAAGAATATCCGCCGCCTTGCGCATATCTCCAAACAGCCATGGACTGTGCATCTGCCGGATATCTCCGTAAAGGTAATCCGCCATGGCGTCCTCCCCGTCCACATCCCGGTTTCTGATCAGGCGCACAGTCAGGGGATCGATCTGAAGTTTTTCCGCAAGACCGTAAAAATCTGCCTTTTTGGCAGACAAGATCCATTTCTCTTTCATAAATCCTCTTTACCGCAAAATAGATAAGGACCGCGGCCAAAAGCCGCAGCCCTTTTTACTGTCATTTATTTTTCCTTGCAAACTTCGTACGCATTACCAACCACAAAGGACCGGCGATACATACCGACGACCACGCGCCGCAGACGATACCTGCCATCAGGGGCGCCGCGAACTCACGGATAGAGGAAACGCCCAGCACGTACAGGATCGCCACCGTGATAAAGGTCGTAAAGGAAGTGTAGATACTTCTTGTGAGGGTCTGGGTGATACTTTTGTTCACCACTGCCGCCAGATCACTCTTGCTGCTCCGCAGATTCTCACGAACACGGTCAAACACCACAATGGTGGCGTTGATGGAATAACCGACGATGGTCAGCAGGCAGGCAATAAAAGTGCTGCCCACAGAGATATTGAGCACCGCATAAAATCCGATGACGATCAGCACGTCGTGAGCCAGTGCCAGCACGGCGCTGAGGGCAAAGCGAATATCCGTAAAACGGAACCAGATATAGATCAGCATACAGATGATACCGATGATCACGGCTACCACCGCGTCGGAACGCATCTCGCTGCTGACAGTGGAACTGATGCTCTCTGTCTGGATCAGGCTCCTGTCTACATCAAATTTCTCCACAAGGGCGTCGCCAAGCTGCTCCCTCTGCTCCTGATCAAGCTCAATGGTCTTAATGATCACTTCCTTGCTGTCCGCAACCTTCTGGATCTGGGTATTGACGTCGTTACTGATCTCCTCCACAACAGGGACGATCTGCTCGTCGATCTCCTCCAGAGACATGTCTTCCTTCAGCGTAATGGTGGTGGAAGTACCGCCCAAAAAGTCCAGACTGTAATTCAGCGGATGACCGTTCTTTACGTTCTTGAAGATCATGGTGCCGATACCCACAACAATCAGTGCGATGGAGATCGTAAAGAAGATCGCCTTCTTTCCCGCAAAGTCAATGACCTTGCGCTCCTTCTGTCTGCCGAAGAATTTTTCTTTATCCAGCCCCAGCGCGATCAACGCGTTGAGGATCAGATGAGAAATCACAAGGGCCGTGAACATGGAAAGGATAATACCGATAGCCAGCGTCTGGGCAAAACCACGGACGCTTCCGGAACCGCGGAACAAAAGGATCAACGCCACGATCAGGGTAGTCACGTTGCCGTCGATAATGGCGGGCAGCGCCTTGGAAAATCCCATCTTCACGGAGGCCTTCACGCCCCGGTCCTCCGCCAGTTCTTCCTTGATACGGGCGATGATGATCACGTTAGCGTCCACCGCCATACCGATGGCAAGAATAACGCCGGCAATACCGGGCAGGGTCAATGTTATATCAAAAGCATTGATGATGAGCAACGTCATCAACGTGTAGATGAGCAGCGCCAACGCGGCCACAAAACCGGGCAGCAGATAAACGATGATCATGAAGATACAAACTACCGCAAGGCCGATAGCGCCTGCAAGAAGGCTGGTGCTGATGGCCTTTGTGCCAAGCTGCGCGCCTACTACCTGAGAACGGATCTCCTTCAGTTCCAGACTCAGGGCACCCACACGGATAAAGGAAGCAAGCTCGTCCGCCTCTTCAAAGGATTCCATGCCTGTGATGACAGCCTGTCCGTCGGCGATCTTTTCGTTTACCCTCGGAGAACTGAGCACCTCGTCGTCAAAAATAATGGCGATCTGTTTCCCTACATTTTCTTCCGTGGCCTTAGCAAACTTTTCCGCGCCTTCCTTGGTCAGTTCAAGCTGTACCACATTCTGGGAAGCGCCGGTCTGCTGATCTGTCTGCGTGCCGGCCTGAGCGTCCGCCACATCGGTGCCTTCCAGCACCGTATTGCCTGTGGTATCCACAAACATCAGGGTACCGGGGCTGCCAAGCTCGTCCAGTACTTCGTCCGCATTCTGCACGCCGGGGATCTCGATGCTGATACGCCGGTCGCCCTGCTGGTATACCTGCGCCTCGGTGCTGTAACCCTCCGCACGCTTCTGCAGCTTGTACACCGTATCCTTCATATCTTCCGAGGAAGGATTTTCTTCCACAGCCTCATAGGTGATGCTGACACCGCCTGCCAGATCCAGACCCAGCTTGATGTTCTTTGCCGCGCCGGTGTTGGTCCTGCCAACGCCAATGGCTGCAACAAGCGCAAATCCCACCAGTACTATGGCTGTCAGCACCAGTGTCAATATGCCTTTTTTCTTGTTCATGACTTTGTTACTCCTTTTCTTCTGCCAAAGCAGTTTTTATCATAATCGCACATTCAATGCGTTTTCTCTGCAGCTTACAGCCGATCTCATAGTTGCCGGTGATATCCCCGTCAAAATTCCATGCGTTGGCGGCGCATCCGCCGCTGCAGTAAAACTTCGCGAAGCAGTCCTGACAGGCCGGCTTGGCGTAGACGTTGCATCTCTTGAACTGATCCTGCAGGTCTTTGTTGACGATCCCGTCCTTCAGATTTCCCATGAGAAATTGTTCCTGCCCTACAAACTGATGGCAGGGATACAGGTCCCCCCATGGAGTCACCGCCAGATATTCCGTTCCGGAGCCGCAGCCCGACAGCCGTTTAGCCACACAGGGGCCGCCCTCCAGATCGATCATAAAGTGAAAGAAATTTATAAACTCGCCGTTTTTCCGCCGGCGGACGATCTCTGCCGCCAGCCTGTCGTACTGTTCATACAACGTCGGCAGATCTTCCTCGGTCAGCGCGTAGGGCGCTTCCTTGGGGGCCACCACCGGCTCCACGGAGATCTGTTCAAACCCCAGATCCGCCAGATGCAGCACATCCTCGGAAAAATCTGTATTTTCATGGGTGTAAGTGCCGCGCACATAATAATTTGTCTGGTTCCTGCCGGCCGCCGCCTTCTGAAACTTCGGCACGATCAGATCGTAGCTGCCTTTGCCGTTACAAAACGGCCGCATATGGTCGTGGACTTCCTTTCTTCCGTCGATGCTCAGCACCAGATTTCCCATCTCTTTGTTCACATAAGACAGAATCTCGTCGTTTAAGAGAACGCCGTTGGTCGTAAGGGTAAAGCGGAATTTTTTGTCATGGGTCTTTTCCAATTCCCGTCCGTACTCCACCAAAGCCTTTACCACATCCCAGTTCATCAGCGGCTCGCCGCCGAAGAAATCTACCTCCAGATTCCTGCGGTTGCCGGAATTTTCCACCAGAAAGTCCAGCGCGCGTTTTCCCACTTCCAGACTCATAAGGGCGCGTTGGCCGTGGTATTCTCCCTCCTCGGCAAAGCAATACCGGCAGGCCAGATTACAATCGTGGGTAATATGGAGACAGAGCGCCTTTACCACCGTCTGTCTGGAATTGAGATCAAAGATATAATCCCTGTAGATATCCTCTGTGAAAAGCTGCCCCTTTTCTATCAATTCCTGAACATCGGAAACAGCCTCCAGAATCTCTTCTTCGGAATACTTGCCCGACAACTGCATCAGGGCTTTTTCTTTTGCTTCCTTCTTATCCGCGCAGCTGTCAAACACCGCGATCACATCATAAGCCAGATCATCCACCTGATGAACGGAACCGCTGTTTACATCCAATACGATAGCGTAGCCGTTGTTTTTATACTGGTGAATCACTTATCAAACTATCCCCTTTTCACACTGTAATAAGCAGCGGCAATGCCGCTGCTTATCTGTCTTTATGATTGTTTTACTTTTTGTTCTCGCAGCTTTGGTTACCTACTGTACAAGAGGTCTTGCATGCGGACTGGCAGGAAGTCTGGCACTCGCCGCAGCCGCCCTTTTTCATGGATTCTCTGTAGTCTCTTGTGTGCAATGTCTTAATGTGCTTCATAAAATTACCTCCTTACTACGAAACTTCTGTAATTGTACCATATATATCCGCAGATTTAAAGAGTTTTTTCTATAATTTTTGCCGGCGTTTTACGGCAGGCGGGACGCGGCGCCACGATTCAGCCCAGCATACCGCCCAACATACCGCCGCCCACGCAGAGCGCCAGATTGGCAAGGATCCGAAGCAGGCTTCCCTGAATGGAATGATTGACCCCAAAGGAGATGACCGTAAGGATCACAAAATAGAGCGCTCCTATGCCGATTCCCCACAGGAATTTCTTTGTTCCCGCGGACCTGCCCATGATAAACCCTCCGAAAAGCCCGGACAGAAAGTATACCGCGAAAATGCCGATCCCAACCTGTTTCTCTGTCAGGCCGAATTTATACAGG
This sequence comes from uncultured Lachnospiraceae bacterium, assembly GCA_947625995.1. Classification (GTDB taxonomy): domain Bacteria; phylum Bacillota; class Clostridia; order Lachnospirales; family Lachnospiraceae; genus CANQUC01. The sequence continues at coordinate 2,126 of CANQQN010000025.1, read as the reverse complement.
CCAATAGACAGGAGCACAAGCAGAAGTCCCGTGAACAGATAAGTGATCAGCAGTACCTTCAGCATTGAAACTGCTTTCATTTTTCTTTTCCCCCATTTCAGACCGGCAGCCGCTTTCCCTTTCCTTGGCCCCGGCCGTCTGCTCTTACTCCAATGTATGTCTCACAAAAAAAATATATGACTGGCAGCCGGCCGGAATTCTTGACATTATACAGATTTTGCGTTATATTTTTTCTAAAAACAGTATTGGAGATGATCTTTTGGACTCTGGCGACGCGGCGCAGTTAATCGTTTTGCTTATCCTGCTCATTCTCTCGGGGGTTTTTTCCTCCGCCGAAACGTCTCTTGCCATGGCAAACCGGATCAAGATCCGGGGGCTTGCCGAGGACGGCAACAAAAAGGCAAAGACGCTGCTTCGGATCTTTGATGATCAGAATAAAATGTTGAGCGCCATTTTGATCGGCAACAACATCGTCAACCTAACTGCTTCGTCAATCACAACACAGATCGCAACGGAATTTGCTACGGAAGTTTCCGGCAAGGAGACCGCCGGTCTCGTGATCGGTATCGCAACGGGAATCATCACTCTCCTGATCCTGATCTTCGGCGAGATCACGCCGAAAACGCTGGCCACCACCTATTCCAACGAGATGGCGCTGGCCTATTCGGGATTTGTAAAGGCGCTGATGGTGATCATGACCCCCTTTATCTTTCTTGTAAACGGTCTGTCCTTCGTATTCATGAAACTGTTTCGGATCGACCCCAATGCCGCGCAAAATAAAATGACAGAAGCGGAGCTCCGCACCATGGTGGATGTAAGCCATGAAGAAGGCGTCATTGAGACAGAAGAACGGCAGATGATCAATAATGTGGTGGATTTCGGTGACACGCAGGCAAAAGAAGTGATGGTGCCCCGCATTGACATGACCTTTATTCAGGTTGACAGCACCTACGATCAGGTTCTCGAAATCTTCAAAGAAGATAAATTCACACGGCTTCCCGTATACGAGGATACCACCGACGACGTGATCGGCATTCTCAATATGAAGGACCTGCTGCTCTGTACAGACACGAATACCTTCCGTATCCGGGATTATCTCAGGAAAGCTTACTTTACTTACGAGTTTAAACGGATCGCGGATCTGATGGTGGAAATGCGCAGCAGTTCTTTCAATATGGCCATCGTTCTGGACGAGTACGGCGCCACGGCAGGCCTGATCACTGTGGAGGATCTCATCGAAGAGATCGTAGGCGATATCCGCGATGAATATGACGACGAAAAGGATGAGCCGGTCCACAAACTCTCCGATCTGGAATATGTTGTGGAGGGTTCCGTCCACCTTAACGACTTAAGCGAGCTTCTGGATTACGAATTTGAATCCGAAGACTACGATTCCATTGCCGGCTATGTGATCGAGCACATAGGCGACCTTCCGGAAAAAGGCCGGGAATATATCAATGAAGAGGGCATCCGCCTTGTGGTGGACGCCGTAGACAAAAACCGCATTGAGCTTGTGCATATCTATCTTCCCGTTCCCACCGAAGAGGAGGAAACGGAAGAAGAATAGAGACGCCTGTTTTTCAGGATTTCTTACAGCCAAAAGCGCTGCAGGACGAGAAATTGTTTCTCGCCCCACAGCGCTCTTTTTTGGTCCGGAACTATAAATACTGTTTTAATCTCTCAATATTTTTCTGCTCAAAATCGATCAGTTCTCCCGCCATTTCACAGTAGCTGCCTTTGGCCGTGGGATTGTCCTCAAGGATCCGCGTGGTTTCTGTGATTGCCTTTGACGTATTCTGGATCATCATGTCCGCAATGTGCTCCGTTGTGCGGTTACGTATGGTTTTTCCAAACATGGAAGCGCGCAGCATCATCTTTCCCAGTTTTCCGTCCTCCGGACAATGCCCGGCTCCAAGAAGCTCATCCTCCGCCCGGTCCTGAATCGATTGGAACTTGCCTACCTGCCTGTTCAGATCCAGCGCCAGATCTTCATCCTCCACTTTGCTTATCACTGCGTAGATCGATTCTACCGCCATATTCGCGTTGCGGTAAGTCTCGTTCAGCAATTCTTTGTCCGCATTGGTGATCATGTGCATCCCATACCTTTCTTCAAGCAATGATTGTAA